>JBGXXV010000071.1:0-2561 GCA_041814825.1 Bacteroidota bacterium
AGCATAGGGTCAACTATTATGAGGGTCTTGTCCGTGAGGTCGGGCGACGAAATGTAATCTACACAAATATCAAAGTCATTTGCTGTACTGTACTTTCTATAAGCCGTAACAAAAGCATTTTGGGCTTTGTCGAAAATAGACAATACGCCATTGTGTAGAGTAAGCCCGGCTCGTAAGATAGAGGCAATCACTATCCGTTCGTCTATAACATTTACGTTGGCTATACCAAGTGGTGTTTGAGCCTGTATCTGCCTGTATTTTAGCGACTTACTAAGTTCGATAGCGAGTACTTCACCTATACGTTCCATATTTCGTCTAAAACGCATAGAGTCTTTTTGTATTTTTACATCGCGTATCTCTCTTATAAAATTATTGAGTATAGAATTATCTTTTGATAGATCAATTACTTGCATTACGTAATATATTGTTGTATGTTAGCCTATTAGCTATTGGTTTATTTTTGCAAAATTAATAAAATTTATAAGAATAGTATCCTCCAAACCAAAAATATGCAATAAATATATGAACTCAAACTATATTTTAACCATAACCAAACTTAAATACAGACATAGTAATACCCTAATAATAAATTTTTTAAAAACAAAAAAACAACATACCGGTATTTCATAAAAAAAATAGTACTTTTGCATAAAATATTGTGATAATATTTTGTTTAAATATATTTTATAAAATCTATATATGGAAAACCATAATCAATCGAGACAATCACGCTCCAAGCAGTTTGGCGTGACAAAAAAACGAAACAGCTTCAACCCCAATTTTCAACGAAATATAGTTTCGGACAGAAAAAATACAGAGAAAAAAGATAACAATCGACGGTTTGACAGCAAAAATCAAAATAGACCAAGAGACGGTTACAATAAAACCAACGACAACGCGTACAGTTTCAGAAAGGACAACAATCAGAGGTTGGGAGACAAACACGGCGATTTTGCAAAAAACTCCGACAGCAGAAAGTTTAGGAGTTTTGACAGAGAGAGCAACGACAAGGGGTTTGGCAACAATCGTCCGACTTTTTCGAGAAATAACGACAATAGAAGTCAGGGAACTATCTATAAATCAAAATCATACAACAAAAGCGATTTTAAAAGAAAGTACGACAATAGCTTCGCTCGAAAAGACAAAGAGACCGATTTTGAACCGAAACGCAAATTTTATTCCAAAGATTTTATAGATATGAATCTGCCTATGAGGCTCAATAAGTTTCTGGCAAATTCGAACATCTGCTCGAGACGTGAGGCAGACGAATTTATCTCCACCGGCGTAGTAAGCGTTAATGGGCAAGTCGTTACCGAACTCGGCACAAAGATAATTCCTGCCAAAGACAAGGTGCATTTTCACGACCAGCTTGTGAGTATGGAGAAGAAAGTTTATATCTTGCTCAATAAGCCGAAAAACATAATCACCACCTCAGACGACCCCAAAGAGAGAAAAACCGTACTCGATCTGATAAGAAACGGCTGTTCCGAAAGGGTTTATCCCGTTGGCAGATTAGACCGAAACACCACAGGCGTATTGCTTATTACCAACGATGGCGACCTTACAACCAAACTTATACACCCTAAGTACGAAAAGAAAAAAATATACCACGTAAAACTCGACAGAAATTTTGAACATCAAGATATGGAGGCTCTACAAAATGGTATAATTCTCGAAGACGGAGAGATAAAAGCCGACGACATATCTTGGGTAAGCGAAGACGACAAAAAGCAGGTTGGTATAGAAATTCATTCGGGCAAAAATCGCATCGTAAGGCGTATGTTCGAACATCTCGGATACAAGATTGTTAGCTTAGACAGGGTTTACTTTGCGGGATTGACCAAGAAAAATCTTCCACGAGGCAAATGGAGATATCTATCCGAACAGGAGGTGAATTTTCTGAAAATGAATGCCGTTTAAACACTGTCTATCTCTCAACCAACTATATATCCGTGCATTATGAAAAAAATAGATAAGATTTTGGTGTACATAAAGTATTTTGCTCTAAGCAAATATGGTTATGCCTCTATTGTCTTAATCTTTTTGATTTGGATGACTTTTTTCGACAATAACAATTTTATAAAAAGATGGCGACTAAGCTCCGAAAATTCAAAGCTAATGAAAGAGAATATCGAATACGGTAAGATAATTAAAGACAACGAATTAAAGATAAATGCACTCTCTACCGACAAAGATGCTCTCGAAAAATATGCTCGTGAGGTATATGGTATGAAGTCGCCCGACGAAGATGTCTTTCTTTTCGACGAATAGGCTTTACTCCTATACACCATTACACAAACAAAATGTTGGCAAGATTGTAAAAAAGAGAGAAATATAAATAAAGTTTCACAAAAATTCAGTACAATATCCTACTATGTGATAATATTTTATTACTTTTGCTAAAACTTTAAATGTATTTTTTAATAAAAAACAAAATCAGATTATGAAGAAATCACTATTATTACTTATGGCTGTTGCAATCTCGGCGTTTGCAATGAATGCCCAACCGAAATCGTACGAAAACGTAGCAAATCTGGACAAAAAGATATCCGGCAATTGTG
>JBGXXV010000072.1:0-4695 GCA_041814825.1 Bacteroidota bacterium
TTTTTATTGCCATTTTTGACTATCTTTGTACTCTGACAATTGGGGCAGTGGAGTTTTATTGTTATTAGCATTCAACAAAAATACAACTTTATTCCCTAATTGTCAAATTTTTACATCATCATACTTTTTAAAACACAGCCATTTTCTTTATCATCGCACAAAAAGTCTCTAATATCTGTAATTAGAGACTTTTTTGTAAAAAATGGGGATAATCGTTCTCGACCACCCCCATAAAGTTAAAAACTAAATCTCTTCTTTACCAAACCCGTTCAATGTTTTGGTTTAATATTGAGTTTCACCGGTTTAATCATATTTTCGGGTTTCATTATTACATCCAAATCTTCTTTGGAAAGTATATCGTGTTCGAGGATTAGGTCATATACCGGACGCCCTGTTTCCATCGCCTCTTTGGCTATCTTGGTAGAGTTTTTGTAACCGATTACGGGATTTAGTGCGGTAATAATTCCGACACTGTTGTGAACATGTGTTCGGCATACCTCTTCGTTGGCTGTGATACCGTCGATACAACGAGTACGAAGCGTATCGAACCCGTTCATCATTATCTCTGCCGACTCAAAGCAACATTGAGCAATGACAGGTTCCATCGGGTTTAGCTCCATCTGAGCAGCCTCGCTCGACATTGCTACGCATAAGTCGTTGCCTATCACCTTGTAAGCTATTTGGTTCATCACTTCGGGTATAACAGGGTTTACCTTACCCGGCATTATCGACGAACCCGGCTGCATCGGTGGCAGATTGATTTCGTTCAAACCACAACGAGGTCCCGACGACAGAAGACGAAGGTCGTTGCATATCTTGTTCATTTTGAGAGCAATCATTTTAAGAGCCGACGAAAAACCTGCAAGCGACGAGGTATCTGATGTAGCACCCACAAGGTCGGAAGCCAAAACATATCGATGACCCGTGATTTCGGCAATAGCATCGGTACTCATCATTGCATAGTTGGGTTCGGCACAGATACCTGTACCAATGGCTGTTGCTCCCATATTGATAGTCAACAACTCTTTGGCAGCAGCTTCAAGATGAGACAGTTCGTTGCGAAGAATGCTGGCAAAACCTCCAAAAGTCTGTCCAAGTGTCATAGGCACAGCATCTTGCCACTGGGTACGTCCCATTTTAATAACATTTTTAAACTCCTCGGCTTTACGTTCGAATGAGCGGATAAGTTCTTCAAAATGAGGCACAAAATCCAAATACGTATCGTATAAACCTATATGAATAGCTGTCGGATAGGCATCGTTGGTCGATTGAGAACAATTTACGTGGTCATTCGGCGAACAGTGAGCATAATCGCCACGTTTATAACCCATTATCTCCAACGCACGGTTAGCTATTACCTCGTTGGCATTCATATTGGTACTTGTACCGGCACCGCCTTGAATCATATCTATTGGGAATTGTTCGTGATGTTCGCCGTCTATTATCTCCCTACAAGCCTTGATAATTGCATTGGCAACCTCATCTGTGAGCAACCCCAATTTGTGATTTGCCATGGCAGCACCCATTTTAGTAATAGCCAATCCTTTGATAAACAATGGATATTGACTCAATTTGAAGTTACTGATAGGGAAATTTTCCATAGCTCTGAGGGTTTGAACCCCATAAAGAGCCTCCTCCGGCACCTCGCGCGAACCGAGCAAATCGCTCTCGATACGTGTTTTTTCTAATCTTTCCATATTAAAATCTTATTATTTTGTTTTTATTAATTATCTGACTTATATAGATATAAAACAAGCTATTACATTCGTTTTAGACTATCTACCATACCTTTGAGACTATCGCTCCAATGCGGCACAACGATGTTGTAGGTCTGTTTTATTTTTCCTTTGTTTAGTACACTGTAATGCGGACGTTTGGCGGGCGTAGGATATTGAGTGCTTTCAATCGGCAATATACGGCAATCTATTTGCGTCAAGTCGAATATCGCTTTGGCAAAATCGTACCACGAACATACTCCTTCGTTTGAATAGTGATAGATACCCGCTACAAAGTTATCGGAAGTTAATATTTTTATGACCGCTTGAGCCAAATCGGCGGCATTGGTCGGTGTACCGACTTGGTCGAATACAACGGAGAGATTTTCTCGTTCTTTGCCAAGTCGTATCATAGTTTTTACAAAATTATTACCGAACAACGAATATAGCCACGATGTCCTGAGTATCACCGTATTATCGGTATATTCGGACATCAATACAGCTTCACCTTCGGCTTTGGTAACGCCATAAACACTCTGAGGATTTATCGAATCGGTCTCGATATACGGTTTATACGCCTGTCCATCAAATACATAGTCGGTAGAGATATGTATTATCTTGGCATTCCTTGTTTTAGCCGCATTCACAATATTTGCCACAGCAGCACAATTGAGATTGCGACACATCTCCACGTCGCTCTCTGCCTTATCCACAGCGGTATATGCAGCACAATTTACCACAATATCTATCCCATTGGTATCGAAAAAATTTGCTACCGCCGCACGGTTGCATATATCAAGGGTATCGATATCCGTAAAAATAAAACGATTGCCACTGCCATCGGCTTGGCAAATTGCCCTTATCTCGTTTCCCAATTGTCCATAAGAGCCCGTAACTAATACGTTCATACAATTATAAATAACGCTTAAATAAAGTTTGCAAAATTAATGCTTTTTTTCGTCTATTTTATACAAAATCCAAAAATTTTTATCTTATTAGAGTAGTAGATTTTTTTAAAAAAAATTATTATCTTTGCCAAGTAAAAATATCAATACACAAAAATGTGTTTTATTTACAGACTAATTGTAATATTTAAATAAAACAACAAATATAATTTCATTAACTAAATAATTAAAAATTTATGAAAAAGGTATTTTTATTTACACTTTTAGCCTTTATGGCAACTTTATGGAATGCCTCTATGGCACAAACCAATTATGACCTCATTGTAGGAGGTATACAGGTAACATCGGATAATGCGTCGAACATTACGGGAAGTACCATTACAAGTGGTACTGTTAGCTACGACGATGCCACCAAAACTCTAACACTAAACGCCGCTACCATCAGTCCGGGAGATACAAAAGACGGCGGTATTCATAATGCCGGTATAGACGGCTTGGTAATCAACCTTGTAGATAGCAACACTATTGCTGATGCCAATGCATCAGGCATCACACTAAAAAGCAATACCACCATCAAAGGCGAAAACGGTTCGCTGGTGATTACCTCCGGCAACTGTGGCATATATATTACTACGGCAAACACTACTCTTACCATTAGCGACAAAAGTACCGTAGAGGTAACAGGCAAATGGGGTATTGCAGGCAAAGACGGTAAAATCGGCGAAACTCTTGTTATCAACAACGCCACAGTAAAGGCTCAAGGAGAGTTAGGCTCTATCGACAATTTGACCGAATTTAAATTAGAGGGTAGCAAAATCACAAAACCGGTTGGAGCCGTATTTAATAAAGATAATGGACGTATCGAGATTAATGGCGAAGAGGTAACCACCCAAGTAATAATAGAAAGAGATGTAACTTTATACCCTCTATTCGTAGGCGATATACAGGTAACATCAGATAACGCTTCTAACATAACCAGCTCGAACTTTACAGGTACTGTAAACTACGACAACGAAACAAAAACTTTGACTATCGACAATGTTACAATGAACATAACAGGCCACAGAGGTATATACAATAAAGGCATTCAAGACCTTATCATAAAAGTTCTCAATACCAACTCTTTTGAAACGGACAAGAGCAATACCGGTATCACCTTGGAAGCCTCTGCAACAATCACCGGTGGAGGGACACTCACTATAAAGTCTTTAGGTATGGGAGTATATCTACGTGCCAACCAAACCGTACTTACCGTAGAAGGTGGTACCACATTAGATGTGGAAGGTACATACTGCATAACAGGTAGGACAGGTAAAGTAGGAGAAACAATAATCGTAAAAAGCTCAACTGTAAAAGCTAAAGGATCTAAAGGATCGATTGTTGATTTAGCTGCCCTAACACTCGAAGATTGTGAAATAACCCAGCCCGCAGGCGCTACATTCAACCCCGCTACAAGACGAGTAGAACTGAACGGCGAAAAAGTAACCGAACAAGTGGTAATTATGCCAAAGACAAACTCGGCAACTATTGTCAACAACAATAGCGGAATCAGCGTTTGGAGTGTAGATGGTATGCTTCATATAAAAGCTAATGAAAATGTTTCGTTACGAAGCCTACAAATTTACAATATTTCGGGACAGTTGGTTCGTAATATCCAAATATCAGGTTCGGAAACAAAAGTTTCGTTGCCGGCAGGCACATATATCATAAAAGCGGGTAATGCAGTAGAAAAAGCAATTATAAAATAATTTTATAAATTAGTTAAGTAAAAAAAAGCGACTATTTTACAATGGTCGCTTTTTTTTAATCGCTACTTCTACACATTCAAAAACAGGTCTCCATATACTCACATATTCAAATTTATTAGTGTCCGATAAAAGTTTTTTTTTAAAATTTAGGGTGATCGTTTTTTGAATTTCAGTTTTTTGTTTGTAAAATTTCATTGTTGTCTAATATTATATTATCAATCGTACCAAAGCTCCAATCTCGTTTTCTTCTCTCTTAGGGTGGGGCTATCCGCCCCAAACCCCGACTAACTTTTTTTCTTTATAAAGAATAAAAAGTTAGCAAAAAAA
>JBGXXV010000073.1:0-14488 GCA_041814825.1 Bacteroidota bacterium
CTAAATTAATTCATTTCAAAGAAAAAATCGATTAACACTACAAAAAATAATAATATAAATATCATAAAATTAGTTGATTATGTACAATATCTAATGTAAAATATCATAAACATCACGATATTTGTTTTTATATTTCTGAATAATGCTATAATAAGCACATATAATACAGATTAATATATTAATTATAAATAGTATATGTGTGTATATATAATCTAATAGATTAGATTGTGCGAAAAGGTATTTTTTTTCGTATTTAAGAGCCGTTTTGTGGAGTGTGTATTATATCCGGTCGGATAGCGTTGTTATATTATAAAAAAATATATATAAATTTGATAAAAACAACCTATTCGCAATATCATTACATAAAATAAACAAAGATTAGTTGTCGGAATTGTCGCTATTCGGATAATGTATTTATTATCATTTATTTAATATTTAGATGAAACCATTCGTTTTTTTATATTTTTTATGTTTTTATTATTGGTCGAATGTTTGATAAAAACAATCTATTCGCAATATTTTATTAATTGTTTTTTCTTTTTGTATGCCATACATATAGGCAACCTTAATATAAACTTATATAACGAACTACTATTTCTAAATACTTATTTATAAGATTAAAATATTTTGTCTGTTTTCTGTATTTATTTATGTAAAAATGTATTTTATTTTTATGAATTAAGATTAGTGAATTTCGATTTATATTTATGTTTTTGTAATTATAAATTTATTTTTAATTTTGTAAATTCATTTTTTACACAAAAATATATAATTATGCATAGTAGAATTTTTCAATTTATAGAAAGCAAGCAGATGACACAATCCGATTTTGCCGGCCGAACAGGAATAAGTCCGTCAGCTCTGACACAACTAAAAAACAACGAGGGCAATCTCTCTATCGACAACGTGATAAAGATAAAAAATGCCTTCCCGAACATATCTTTAGATTGGCTTATTTCGGGTGTTGGGCAGATGATTGAGCAAATAGACAATTCTCCGAAAGGTTCTTTGTTTCCGGAGTTTGATGAATTGCCTTCTCAATCGCCCTCTGCTATACCGGAGACTGTAAAAATTAACGAACGGCAAAACACATCACCTGGTTCGACTACACCAATGCCTGATATACAGACAGTCGAAAAAACAATTGAGAAAGTTGTCGAAAAGTTTGTAGAGAGGAAGATAAGCAAGGTTATCGTGTTTTATGACGATGGCAAATTTGAAGAATTGAGCAAAGAATAGTCCTCGACATCGAAATTTTTATTAACTTTGACGTTTTAATTTTATATAATCTTATAATAGATATGCAAAGTAAACTTGGACTTGATTTTCAGAAAATTGCACATGCCAAACAGATAGCCAAAAATATTGCCAATGATGTGCAAAATTTTGTTGACGACTATACAACTGTTGCCGTAGAACGTACTATTTGTCGACTTTTGGGCGTAGACGGTATTGATGCAAACGGTGTACCGCTACCTAATGTTTTGATAGACCATTTGAAAAGTAACGGCATACTTGGAGAAGGTATTATGTTTTGGCTTGGTAATGCAATGATAAACACAGGATTGACAGCGCAGCAAGTAGCCGAAAAAGTATCCGAAGACCAACTTGATATGTCTAAATTAAAGATTAATCCCGAAAATGAGATTGAAAAAGTACTTCAACCCATTATCAATAGTACAATTGCCAGAATAACGGAACGTCGCCAAAAACGCGAAAATTTTATTAATACCATAGGAGAAGGCAACAAACCGTACCTTTATGTAATCGTAGCTACCGGCAATATTTATGAAGATGTGGTACAGGCTCAAGCAGCCGCACGTCAAGGAGCGGATATTATTGCAGTTATCCGTACGACAGGACAAAGCCTTTTGGACTATGTCCCTTATGGAGCTACTACCGAAGGTTTCGGCGGGACATTTGCCACACAAGAAAATTTTAGAATAATGCGTAAAGCCTTAGATGAGGTAGGAGTAGAGATAGGGCGTTATATTCGTTTATGCAATTACTGTTCGGGGCTTTGTATGCCGGAGATAGCCGCTATGGGAGCTTTGGAAGGACTTGATGTTATGCTTAACGATGCTCTGTATGGAATTTTGTTTCGCGATATCAATCCTCAACGGACTCTGATAGACCAGTTTTTCAGTCGTGTTATTAATGGTTTTGCGGGAGTAATAATAAATACCGGTGAAGACAATTACCTTACCACTGCCGATGCCGTAGAGGCGGCACACACTGTTTTGGCTTCGGATTGTATCAACGAACAACTTGCCGCTATTGCAGGCTTACCTCAGGAGCAAATGGGGTTAGGGCATGCCTTTGAGATGAATCCTGAACTTGAAAACGGCTTTTTGTTTGAACTCGCACAAGCACAAATGACGCGTGAAATTTTCCCCAATGCTCCCCTGAAATATATGCCGCCAACTAAATTTATGACAGGTAATATATTCAAAGGACACATTCAAGATGCTCTTTTCAACATCATAGGTATTTGGACCAATCAGGGACTGCAATTGCTCGGAATGCCCACTGAGGCCATTCATACACCATTTATGAGCGATAGATATTTGAGTATCGAAAATGCTAAATATATTTTCAGTAATATGAAAAATATAGGCGATGAAATCGAATTCAAAAAAGATGGTATTATACAACGCAGAGCACAAAAAGTACTCGACGATACTATCGAATTGCTTGACAAGTTACAAACCGAAGGTCTGTTTACTGCTCTCGAAAAAGGTATCTTTGGAGATGTAAAACGCTCCAAAACAGGCGGTAAAGGATTAGATGGTGTTGTCCGAAAAGGCGAAAACTATTTCAATTCGTTCATTCCTTTAATGAAAGGAGAATAACAGGCGTTTGGAGCTCCACAAATATAGTAATTATAGGGATTAGACTCTGTAATTACTTTTTTTAATAAACTATATCCGAAGATTTAGAGTATAGAAACTATATTTCGAATTATTTGTAATGTTTTTTATTGTCAAAATTTATGTATATTTGACAACAAATTTGTATCTTTGCACAAAATCGTAATAAAAACAATATTATAAGATATGAAAATAGCAATTATTGTAGCCTTACAAACTGAGTTCGACTTGGTAAAAAACATCTTTAATTCATACAAAGAGTTTGACGATAAGAATATTAAATTGTTCAAAGGAGAAATATCCAATCACGAAGTAGCACTTATGAAGTGCGGTATAGGCAAGGTAAATGCTGCTGTAGGTATGGCAGAATTGTTTCATGTATTCTCTCCCGATTTGGTTATTAACACAGGGGTTGCCGGAGGGATAGCCCCGGGTGTGGAGGTAGGTGATATAGTAATTGGGGAGCAATGTTGTTATCACGATGTTTGGTGTGGCGAAGATGCTTGGGGACAAGTACAAGGATTGCCTCTGTATTTTGCCGGCAATAGGAAAGTCATTGATATTATAAAAAACATATCTATGGATAATACTCATTTTGGGCTTATCTGTACCGGCGACCAATTTATTACCGAAGATACGGGCTTTGATAAAATCAAACGTAATTTCCCGAAGGCATTGGCTGTCGATATGGAGAGTGCTGCTATGGCTCACGTTTGTTATCAACGCAATAAGCCTTTTGTCTCTATACGTGTAATATCCGATACTCCACACAAAGAGACCGACAACCATACTCAGTATTTCGATTTTTGGGAGACAGCACCCAGACTTACTTTTGATATATTGAGACAAGTTTTGGGAAAACTCTGATTATTAGTAATATATGTCGAAAAACAAATTAAAAAAATTTGCCGAGCTACAAGCAATGGAAAATGTATTTGAGTTTCCACTGCAAAAAATACTTGCCGGCGATAACTTCGAACTTAGAGGGCAATGGCACAAAAAGTTTTTCGGCAATAGCAATCCTATCGTATTGGAGCTTGGCTGTGGCAGGGGCGAATATACTGTGGGACTTGCTCGCAGATTTACCGACAAAAATGTAATAGGTATAGACATAAAAGGGGCAAGGATGTGGACAGGAGCCAAAGAGGCAAATGAGGCTAATCTAAAAAATGTTGCTTTTGTTCGCACAGATATTCAGAATATTGGCAGTTTTTTTGCGACTAATGAAGTTTCTGAGATTTGGATAACTTTTCCTGACCCACAGATGAAAAAAATGCGTAAACGTTTGACTTCGGCGAGATTTCTCGAATATTATCGTAAAGTGCTTATAAATAATGGCATAATACACCTAAAAACCGATAGCAACTTTCTATTTACATATACTTATAAATTGTTAAATAACAACAATTTGCCCATAAAGCTCAATATTTCGGACGTTTATGGTACGGAGGGCAACAACGATACCTCTTTATTGACATCTATCCGAACATACTACGAAAGTCAATGGCTACAAAGAGGTATTACCATAAAATATCTGCAATTTTGTTTGCCTCATTCGACAGAAATTGCTGATATTAACGAAGACGATATTCCATTCGACGAATATCGTAGCTATGGCAGACAAAGACGCTCCGAACTGAAAATATAAAAAGAAGTATTGCTGTCCGATAAAAGTAAAAAAAAAAAAAATTTAGGGTGATAGCTTTTTGAATTTCAGTTTTTTGTTTATAAAATTTCATTACTGTACGATATATTATCAATTAAAAAGGGCATCTCTTTATTTGAGACGCCCCCTTTTTTATTGTTCAAAATCACAAACTTATTTATCTATTCCTACGCATTTGAGGATAAAGGCAAATTCAAATGCTATGTCTTTGATACCGTCGTACCTGCCGGTAGCTCCGCCGTGTCCCGAATCCATATTCATATGAAGTATGAGTATGTTATTGTCCGTTTTCATTGCACGAAGTTTGGCAACATATTTTGCAGGTTCATGGAAAAGTACTTGCGAGTCGTTCAAACCACCGGTTACAAGTATGTTGGGATAGTTTTGAGCCTTAATATTGTCATAAGGCGAGTATGAGAGCATATAGTTGTAATACTCCTCTTCATTCGGATTACCCCATTCTTCGTATTCGCCTGTGGTAAGAGGCAGAGAATCGTCGAGCATAGTATTGATTACATCTACAAAAGGTACTTGTGCCACAATGGTTTGATAAAGGTCGGGACGCATATTGGCTACCGCACCCATCAACAATCCGCCTGCACTGCCTCCCATAGCGGCAAGTTTGTTGGCAGAGGTGTACTTCTCATTTATGAGCAGTTCGCTACAAGCGATAAAGTCGGTAAATGTATTTTTCTTTTTCAACATCTTGCCGTCTTCGTACCACTGTTCGCCCAAGTCGCTTCCTCCGCGTATTTGAGCGATGGCATATACAAATCCTCTATCGATGAGGCTGTAATTTGAAGCACTGAAATAAACATCCGAGCTGCTTCCATAACTTCCATAAGAGTATATAAGTGCAGGGGCGCTACCGTCGCGTTTGAGCCCTTTTTTATAAACTATTGCCATTGGGATTTTTACGCCGTCGGGTGCAGTAGCCCAAAGACGTTCCACCACATAGTCGTCCGGATTGAAGCCCGATGGTACTTCCTGTTCTTTGAGTTTGGTGGTTTTGCCGTCGGCAATGTTGTACTCATATAGTGTGGTAGGGCGATTGAGCGATGTGTAGGTATAACGGAATGTTTCGACATCATATTCGGGGTTGCCTCTGAGCCACGCCGAATAAACGGGTTCGGGGAAGTTAATATTTTTGCTCTCGCCTCCTGCTACCGGCTTTGCTTCTATCTGTGTCAGTCCGTTTTTACGAAGTCCAAGCAAAATATAATTTTTTAAAGTAACTATACTTTCTATACGTGTGTTAGGGTCGTGAGCGACAAACTCTTTCCAAGTGTTACGGTCTTCATAGCCTGTAAGCGGAAGTCGATATATTTTACCATTTAGATTCTCTTTATCTTTGTAGTATAGATAAAAATGATTTTCGTGAGAATATACCGAATAATCCACATCTTTTACTCGTGGTAAAAATATTTTAGGGGCTTCGTTTGGATTATCGGCAGGGATATAACGTCCTTCCGATGTAGTAGAGCTGGAACTGAATATCCATATATTTTTTTCTATCTTATCCTTTGATACGTACACCGAAAATTTCGGGTCTTTTTCTTCGTAAACAACTACTGATTTGTCGGCATCAAGCGTACGACGGTGTATCTGATACGAACGCAATGTCTTGTCTATAACTCCATAAAACAGTGTTTTGTTGTCGTTTGCCCAAGCCGTCGAAGTAGCACCATCAACCTTGAACCCAATATCCTGACCCGTGGTAAGGTCTTTTATCTTCATCGTAAATTCGGCATAGGAGCCTGTTTCATTATAAGAATAAACAGCCTTGCTGTTATCTGGGCTTATGTTGTAGCCTCCAAACACAAAAGCAGTTTTACCTTCAGCCATTTTATTGACATCGAAGATAATCTCTTCGGGAGCATCCATCGACCCTTTTCGGCGGTAATACGTGCTGTACTGTTTGCCCTTTTCGCTACGGCTGTAGTAGTAATAGCCGTTTCTGAACGTCGGGTAGCTTTCGTCGTCTTCTTTGATACGTCCGATTATTTCGTCGTAAATGGTTTGTTGTAAGGCTTTTGTAGAAGCCATTACTGTGTCGGTATAAGCGTTTTCGGCTTTGAGATACTCAATGACTTTGGGGTTGTTTTTATCTTTGAGCCAATAATAGTTGTCGATACGTTGCTTACCGAAATTGGTAAACGTATCGGGCATTACTTCTGCCACAGGTGGCGAAGGGAAATCTGATTGTTGCATAATCTTAGCACTCTCTTTTTTTGTGTTACATGATGTGATTAGGGTAGCTAAGGCAATACCCATAATCGTAAATTTAAAATGTCTCATTTTTACTTATTTTTATTTAATTTATTAAAAAAGTTGGTTTAAGACTATTATCAGTTGTTTTTTACCTTTTTGGAGATAGAAAAAAATTACTTGAACTGTTATCGATTTTTCTCCGGCTATAACAACTTTTTTGTTTTTTTTCTGTCGCAAAGATACGAAAAATATTTCATATCAAAACACTCTTTTTTTAGATTTAAGGTTATTAAATACCATATTTTTAGCGAGATAATAACCGAATAAATCAAACTTATCGCGATACAACAAGTTATAAGAAAAAAAACAACAAGGCTGAATTCCAAAAGAAAAATCATCCTTGTTGTTTGTATATTCTGAATAATTTTTTACTCAAAAATCACTATTTAGAATAGTATATACATTTATATCCCGTCCCTCTTTGTCTTTGACAACAGTATCGTAAGAGCCTTTATTATAAGGAGATTTTGGATAAGATTCAGACCGTTTATATCGTTTTACTAAAACATTATTAACATAAATATCAATAGAGTCCCTCGATGCTACAAAAAAATTGATAGGCATAATAGGCTCCGTATATATTATTCTGCTATCTGACGGTGCTTTATTAGGATATTTTACTATCAATTCCTCAAATACCTCAGAATTTTCGCCAGGTTGCAATGTATAAGTCGGCTCGACAGATGGATTACCGTCTAAATTTCTTAGGTAAAATTTAATAACGACCTCATTATTCAAACCATTCTTGATACTATAATATTTATAGAATCTGATAGGTTTATTTTGCTCACACGAAACAAATACTAATGCAAATAATATTATAAACAAACAATTACTTAATTTTTTCATACGTTTCAAAAAGTTTATCGATGTTATTTAATAAGATACGATTATTCCTTATCGCTTTTACATTGTGTTTAAGGTCTGATAGATTAAATGTAGTCTGTGTTATTCAAAAATCACTATTTAGAATAGTATATACATTTATATCCCGTCCCTCTTTGTCTTTGACAACAGTATCGTAAGAACCTTCATTATAAGGAGATTTTGGATAGGATTCAGACCGTTTATATCGTTTTACTAAAACATTATTAACGTATATATCGATAGAGTCTGAAGTTCTTATGAAAGAAGTAATAAGTTTAATATTATGAGGTGAATACATTATTCCCTCAAATATCTCAGAACTTTCACCCGACTGTAATGTATAAATTGGTTCAATATATGCTCTACCAACTGTATCTGTCCGGTGAAATTTAATAACAACCCCATTATTGGTACTGTTTTTTATATTATAATATGTTACATCGCTATGAATGGGATCTACAATCATTTTACAAGAATAAAACAGAACAATAATCAATAAAAACAAACAATTACTTAATTTTTTCATACGTTTCAAAAAGTTTATCGATGTTATTTCGTATTATTAAAATGAAAAATAGAACTAACGTATTGGAGAAATATCAAATATTTATTTCCCCAATACCTCCAACATATTTTCCAATATAAACTCGGCAGATTTTCCGTTCCCAAATACAGGAGGAAAGTTTGGTTCGACATTGATAAATTCGTCAAAAGATTTTAATATCAACTCTTTGTTGGCATCAGTAATAATCCCTGCCTTTTGTTCGGTTATTTCTACCCACTCTGTTTCGGGGCGAAGTATAAGGCATGGTTTTTCAAAAAAGTAAGCCTCTTTTTGTAACCCGCCCGAATCGGTCATAATCAATTTTGAATATTTTTCCAAAACAATGATTTCAAAAAACGAAACGGGAGGAATTATCAATATATTTTGGCTATCAATTAATTTATTGTAATTGTTGCCTGAAAGATTTTGAGGTAACAATTTTCTTGTACGTGGGTGCAAAGGCAATACTATTTTGTAACCTCTGTCGGATATTTCTATCAATGATTCAACAATTTCCGTTAGTCGTTCGGGGATATCGGTATTGTTGTCGCGGTGTATGGTTGTAAGTATAAATTCGTCTTTATCAAGAGACAATTCATTTAGAATATTGGTTTTATGTTCGGCAATTTGTGCAAAAAACAGAGAATTGTCATACATTATATCTCCCGAATGAAATACGTGTCTACGGTTTCCGTCTGCAAATCGGGTTTTTGCATTTATAAATCCCTCATTTTTGAGGTTTTTTACAGCGGTGGCAGTGGGAGCAAACAACAATGTTGAGAGATTATCACATACGATACGGTTTACCTCTTCGGGCATTGCCATATTGAACGACCTTAGCCCCGCTTCGATATGAACTATCGGGATATGCAATTTTGAGGCTGCTATTGCACCTGCCACAGTGGAATTTGTATCTCCAAAAAGCACAATGGCATCAAACATTTCGTTTTCGAGGACTTCTTCTATACCCTCAATCATCTTTGCAGTTTGTTTCCCATGTTTGCCGCTACCTATATTGAGATTAAAGTTCGGTGTAGGAATACACATCTCTTTGAAAAACACATCAGACATATTGGCATCATAGTGCTGTCCCGTATGGAGTATTTTTTCTTCTATTTTATCGCTAAAACCATTATGTATTGCTCTCGATAATGCAGCTGCCTTTATTATTTGAGGACGAGCTCCTACTACTGTTAGAATTTTCATACACCTATGTCAATTTTTTTAAATTACTTTAAACAATCCAAACATTGTAAGTTGATATGTTTTTGCAAATAGATAGTAGAAAACCAAAGAATAAAGTACTCCCGTAAACATCAAAAGTTTGAGGATAAGACTCAATTTTCCATATCTGTTTTCGCCTTTTGAATACCAAAGTACGGTCAGAAACAACGCAAAAAACAGTATGAATATATTGGCAGGCGACAATATTTGCAAAAGCATACTGTTACTGGGTGTTTCAAAAAATAACCAATCGAATAAAAATATGGCAACAAGACATATAGCAAATAGAATGGTTACCGTTATTTTTGCTTTTCTTTCGCCCCAAACTATCGGCAATGTACGGCATTCCATTTGTCTGTCTCCTTCGATGTCTTCCATATCTTTTACTATTTCGCGTATAAGAGTTATCATAAAAGCAAAAACGGCATACCCGCATACCCATCTGAAAAGATGTTGCAATACAGGCGTTTGTCTTATCAATTCACCATAATATGCTGTTTGCAATCCGCTTTCGGCAACCAAAAGCACCAATACAGGCAAGGCACAACATAGAGCAACTATCAAATTGCCAATCAGAAATTGTCTTTTGTAACTCGACGAATAAAACCACAGCATACCGGGAACAACCACATAAATAAAACCCAAAGAGGTATTTTTCAACAAAAAAGAGACAACCAAACCTATCAATACACCTATTCCGGTAATGGCAATATAAAGCCTCATAGCAGACTTTTTAGATATTAATTTACCTATTATCACTTTATCGGGACGGTTTATCCGGTCTATTTTTATATCAAAATAATCGTTGATTATATATCCTCCGCATGCAATCATAACGGTAGCAATTACCATCAACCAAAAATAACCTGTCGGCAACAAGGTATTAAGACCATATTTTTCGAATATAGGGGTTATTATTGAATAATAAATCAAATACTGGGTTAGTACGATGAACATTAGGTTTTTGTAACGAAATAGCTGTATCATTTTCCGAAAATTATGTAGTTATAGAATATTGATTATATTTTTTTATAAAAAATTTTAAAATATTTCTGATAGTAACAATAACTTATTTTTCATATTATGGTAAATATTCTTAATCTAAACCATGTAGAATTGTATTGCGTGTTTGTTCGATAAACGAATCCATATTACTATCATTCAGATTTGTAGTATCAATAGGTTTATGAAAAGTAACGGTTACTTTCCCCGGTTTTATGTAATATGAGAATACCGGCATAACGTCAAAAGTTCCTTTGATAGAAACAGGTATTATCGGTAGTTTTAGGTCTTCTGCCATCTTGAAAGCACCGCGTTTGAATTTACCTAAACGACCGTCTTTTGTACGACTGCCTTCTGCGAATATTACGATAGACGAACCATTTTTTAGTTTTTTCTTTGCCTCGTCCATACTTCGTTTGGCTCTTATTGGATTGCTACGGTCGATAAATATATGCCCCGCCTTATGACATGCCAACCCTACAAAAGGTATTTTCCGTAGGCTGTTTTTCATAATCCATTTAAATTTGTTTATCAACCAGCCGTATATAACGAAAATATCGTAGATACTTTGATGGTTGGCAACAAATATATAAGACTTGTTTTTGTCGTAATTTTCACGTCCTACTATCTTTACTCGGACAAAAGAGATGGCACACAGAATACGCCCCCAATATTTTGCGGGAATATAACACCAACGATAGTCACCGATGAATGAGAATATTATCATCAATACCGATGTCAAAATGGTAAGTATAGCAAGCAAGGGATATACTACCAAGATAAGGTATATTAACCATAATGGATTGATTTTTCGTTTCATAATAATTAAAAGTTTTATCTATTCTATTTCTAATTTGATGCGTTTGATTCGTCGTTTTTCGAGTGCTATAATGGTAAATGTATAGTTTTTGTACGATACGTGTTCGCTTACATGCGGCATCTCTTCGAACATCTCTAATATCAATCCGGCAAGAGTATCTACTTCGTCTGTCAGGTGGTCAAACTCATCGGGAGATATATCGAGTATTTTATAAAAATCGTTCAATAATATTTTGCCCTCAAACTCGTAGGTTTTGTCGTCAATCTTTTCGTACTGCTTATTGTCGTCGTCGTATTCGTCGGCTATATCGCCTATTATCTCCTCCATTATATCCTCCATTGTGATAATACCCAGTGTACCGCCAAATTCATCTACGACAATAGCTATATGTACTTTATGTTTTTGAAAATCAAGTAAAAGGTCATCTATTTTCCTTGTTTCGGGAATAAATGTGGCAGGGCGAATAAGTGTCTGCCAACGGAAAGTATCGCCTTTGTTGATATGTGCAATTAAATCTTTGATATACAGAATACCGACTATTTGGTCTAAGCTTTTTTCATAAATTGGAATACGCGAGTATCCTGTTTCTATAATCTTTTTTACGACATCCGAAAATAGTGTTTTAATATTGATTGCCACCACATCAATACGAGGAGTCATAATGCTATCTACCGAAAGGTTGCCAAACTCGACAATACTTCTTAGTATATCTTGTTCGCCGTCTATATGGTTGGTCAGGTCGAGTGCTTGCGATAGTTCATCTACCGATAGAGCCTGATGATGACGGTTTTTCAACCGTTTGTGTACTATAGCTGTCGATTTTACCAGTAGGGTAGAGATAGGCGAAAGTATCTTATCTATTACAGTCAATGGCGTAGCCGAAAAAGTTACTACCTTCAACGGATTTTGCGAGGCGTAGATTTTAGGTATTATCTCGGCAAAAAGCAATATAATAAAAGTAATGACAATAGTCTGAATAACAAACTCCAACACAATAGAGTCGCCGAAATCAACTATCATAGTAAGGAATATTGCAGAGAGAACAGCCACAGCAATATTGCACAAATCGTTTGATAATAATACCGTAGCCAGCAGTCTTTCGGGATTTTTGAGCAAGTTGAGGATTTTTTTGTATGTGGTATTATCTTGGCTCTCCTCTTTGATTTCGTCAAGATTATTGGGAGATAGCGAAAAAAAAGCCGTCTCTGCTGCCGAGTTGAAAGCCGATATTATCAACAATGCCAATATTATCAGCAATATGCCCAAGGCGTTGATGTCGAAAGGTTTAAATGTTACTATGCAGAATGTTAGATTATTTACAAACATTATCATATTTAATAAATTGGTTGGCAAAGATAGGAAAAAGTTTTGAGTTATTAAATTATTAATGTAGTGTTTTTGTTACTTACGAATGTAGTCAAAGTTACATTATCATAAAATTTGTGCTTACACAAAATATTCGAACCTTGTTTTAATAAGTTTTTTATAGGATGTGTCTTGCAAACGATTATATAGATTTTTATTATCCGCTTATTATGATTTATATATATGATTATATACAATAGTTATAATGATTTTTTAAGGGTTACCGAAAAAAATCATTAACTTTGCACGATAAAAAAATTTTTTGTAACAAAACGATATTTTAAATATATGGAACAAGTTAAATGTTTGATTATAGGCGGTGGACCTGCCGGATACACTGCCGCTATTTATGCCTCACGTGCCAACCTTAATCCTGTATTGTACGAAGGTATGTTGCCCGGAGGACAGCTCACACAAACTACCGAAGTAGAGAATTTCCCGGGCTATCCGGAAGGGACACAGGGCTTTGAAATGATGGAAGATATAAAAAAACAGGCTCTTAGGTTCAATGCAGATATTCGCAATGGCGTAGCCACCAAAGTAGATTTCTCTAAACGTCCGTTTACCGTTGAGATAGACGGCAGTACAACTATTGAGGCTCAGGCTGTTATTATTGCGACAGGTGCATCTGCAAAATATTTGGGTCTCGCCGACGAAACCAAATATGCAGGCAGAGGAGTATCGGCTTGTGCTACTTGCGACGGATTTTTTTACCGCAAAAAACGAGTTGCCGTAGTCGGTGGAGGCGATACGGCGTGCGAAGAGGCGGTATATCTTGCAGGACTTGCCGAGAAGGTGTATCTTATAGTCCGCAAACCATTTTTGAGAGCATCTAAGGTTATGCAAGACAGAGTGTTTGCTACCCCGAATATTGAAGTGTTGTTCGAACACAATACACTCGGACTTGCGGGCGAAAACGGAGTAGAGAAAGCAATACTTGTACGTCGTCAGGGCGAAGCGGACGAAAGTAAAGTAGAGATAGATATCGACGGTTTTTTCCTTGCAATAGGTCATCATCCAAACTCAGATGTATTCAAACAATATATAGATACCGACGAGATAGGTTATATAAAAACCAACGGAGTTTCGACTCATACCAATGTAGCAGGCGTATTTGCAGCCGGTGATGTGGCAGACCCTAATTATCGACAAGCTATCACAGCTGCCGCATCGGGATGTAAGGCTGCTATCGACTTGGAACGCTTTTTGAATCAGATTTGAGGTTTTAGGCTGAATAAGTTTTTATCTAAATTTTATGACTATGACAAGAGTGTTGCAAATCATACTGTTAGTGCTTTTTGTTAGTGCTCTAATTGTATTCACGTTTCAAAATATTTATACCGTAAGACTGACATTTTTTAGTTGGTTTGTCGAAATACCGTTGTCGATAGCCATTGTATTGATTTACATCTTTGGAGCAGTATCGGGTAGTCTTCTGTTTTCGGTACTAAAAAAACTATATAAAGCCGCCGAAAACAAAAAACAATAACGGATTTTAAAAATGATAAAAATATTAATTTTCGGACAGGGTTAAATACTAACCCTGTTTTTTTTGCAATATAACACAAAAACAACAATAATCGAATTTCTTTATTGCTGTCCGATAAACAACCAACATCAATTTGTAATATCTTAATAAGCAACCGAATATATGCTTTTGTTGTGAAAGGGGCTTATCTTTTGTGTTTGTCTATCGGGTTATTATGAGGTTTTCCCTATATTCCGCATTAGAAAAGACGTGAGGCTATCGGAATGTTTTAACATTTCATTGGGGCTGTCTGCCCCTGCCCCCGACATACTTTTCTTGTCTTGACACAAGAAAAGTATGCAAAAGAAAGTCAAGGCTGACGTTCCGAGCC
>JBGXXV010000074.1:0-4360 GCA_041814825.1 Bacteroidota bacterium
AGTGGGTCGGCTCGGAGCTATAGCCTTGACTTTTTTTGATTACTTTTTTGTGTCAAGACAAAAAAGTAATTCGGAGACAAGGGGGCAGACAGCCCCAATGAAATGATAAAATATTCCGATAGCCTCACGTCTTTTCTAATGCGGAATACAGAGGAAACCTCATAATAACCCGATAAACAAATGTACAAGATAAGCCCATTTCATAACAAAAGCATATATTGGCTTGCTTATTAAGATATTACAGATTGATGTCGGTTTTTTATCGGACAGTAATAGTTTGGAATAGAGGAGTGGGGTAATTAATTGAAGTTATGCGGAGCTACAAACTTTTTATGGGCAACGAGGTTTTTATGGAAAAAAAATAGTAATTTTGACCCCTAAAACATAATTAAAACATTACAAGATAATACAATGTATCTCAATTCATCGCTTTCAAAACGCTATGCCAAAGAAAATCTTACTGCTATCGAGGCTCAGCGTTTGGCTCACGAGATAGCTCAGGGTCCCATAGTATTCCAAGTGAGTCGTCTAATGGTAAAATTTGGAATATTGCAATTATTGATAGATTCCGATAATGGTTTGACTATAAAAGAGATAGCTTCAAAAATCAATTTATCTGAATATGCCGTAAAGGTATTGATAGAGTCGTCATTGTCCATAGGGACAGTGCTTTACGACAACGGCAAATTTGTATGTTCAAAAACAGGCTGGTTTCTACTCAACGACCCGTCGGTAAGGGTTAATATCGACTTTAATCACGATGTGAATTACCTCGGTATGTATAGTTTGGAAGAGTCGTTGCTTAATGGTAAACCCGAAGGGTTAAAAGTATTTGGCTCGTGGCCAACTATTTACGAAGGCTTATCGAGTCTTCCCGAACAGGTGCAAAAATCGTGGTTTGGATTTGATCATTTTTACAGCGATGGGGCTTTTGAGGAGGCTTTCAAGATTGTCTTTGCCGACCAACCTCGCAAGTTGCTCGATGTGGGAGGCAATACAGGCAAATGGGCTTTGTATTGTGTACGGCATAACGAAGAGGTAGAGGTTACTATAATGGATCTGCCTCAACAAATAGAGTTGATGAGGCAAAATACGTCGGGCATACAAGGAGCCGAACGCATACACGGGTACGGTTGCAATATGTTGAGTGCAGATACGGTATTTCCCGAAGGATTTGATGCTATATGGTTCAGTCAGTTTCTCGACTGTTTTTCGGAGAAAGAAATAACAAACATTTTGAGTCGAGCCCGTAAGTCGATGACTTCTAATACCAAAATTTATATTATGGAGACACTCTGGGACAGACAGCGTTTCGAGACAGCATCGTATATCCTTACACAAACAAGTGTATATTTTACGGCTATGGCGAATGGTAACAGCAAAATGTATCACTCCGAAGACCTCGTACGTTGTATCAATGAGTCTAACTTGGCGGTCGAGGAGATATATGACGGTATAGGTGCGGGACACTCTATTATACGTTGTGGAATAAAATAGTTTTACTCTGCCGTTATGAATTTTGAGACCATAGACATAAAGCAACTCATTCCTCAGCAAGAGCCATTTGTAATGGTTGAGGGTTTGCTTTTTTGCGATGAAATAACTACCCGAACATATTTGACCGTAAAGAGCGATAATATCTTTGTGTCAGAAGGCGTTTTGTTGCAGGCAGGCATTTTGGAGAATGTTGCCCAGACTTGTGCCACACGATTGGGATATATCTCTCTCCACAGACCTGTTAGAATAGGTTTTATAGGAGCTATCAACGATTTTGAATTTACAGGTTACTCTCCAAAGGTGAACGAAAAAATATTTACCGAGATAAAAGTAACAGCCGAAATAGGCAATATAATACTGATAGATACAAAAGTGGAGTGTAATTCAATGATTATTGCCTCCGGCACAATGAAAGTGGCTCTAATGGAATAAATCCGAAATAAAGATGAAAGTATTAAAAAGCGAAAAAGAGTTTGAAATAAGATTTAGCGAAGTAGATTCGATGGGCATTGTATGGCACGGTTCGTACTCTCTGTATTTTGAAGACGCTCGCGAACAATTTGGCAAAGATTATAATTTGGAGTATCTGTATATTTTCGGACAGGGTTTTTATGCTCCGCTCGTAGAGCTACATCTGGAATACAAAAAACCCTTGAAGTACAAAGACAGGGCTAAAATAGAGATTGTATATCGTCATACGGAAGCCGCAAAACTGATTTTCGACTATACAATATACAGCTTGCCGGACAATAATGTTGTTGCCACAGGATATTCCATACAGGTTTTTCTCGATAGAGAATTCAATTTGATGTGGGATTTGCCTCCGTTTATAAACGAATGGCGAAATAGATACCTAAGTGATAAGTAATGCTGCTATCGAACGAATATGAAGGTTGTAGGTACCAATATAATATCGTCGCTCGGATTTAGTACCGAAGACAATTTTGATGCGGTAAAACAGGGCATCTCCGGACTAAAAAGATATTCGGAGGGTACTTTCGATTTGCCCGAACCCTTTGTAGCATCGCTCATCGACCGTAGAGAAGTAGAAAACCGTTTTGAGGCCTATGTTTCTGACGACAAACTGCTGAGTAATAAACAATCAGACCACTTGACACTACTCGAAAAAGCCTCTGTACTTTCAATACTTTATGCCAACGAAGAGGCAGGTGTCAAACTCTCTTCGGACAAAACGATTGTGGTGTTTTCCACAACCAAAGGCAATGTAGAACTATTGGGTACACAATATGAGGGCGGAAATGGTAAATACTTGTGGCACTCGGCAAAACAGATATTAGGCTTAATAGGCAATCCTAACCGACCGATAGTAGTATCCAATGCCTGTATCTCCGGAGCAGCGGCACAGATAATAGCACGTAGAGAATTGCAATTAAACAGGTTTGACAGTGTTATTGTTGTGGGAGTAGATTTGTTGTCGAAATTCATTATATCGGGTTTTATGTCGTTTAAGGCACTGTCGCCTGATATATGCCGACCGTTTGATAGGGAGCGATGTGGATTGAATCTCGGAGAAGCCACTGCCACCATTATATTTTCACGAGAAAAAGAGAGGCAGCCAAAAGGAATTTATCTGTTGGACGGAGCTATCCGCAACGATGCCACACATATATCTGCACCTTCGAGAGTAGGTGAGGGCTGTGGACGTGCTTTGAAGTATATTATGGGACATAATGCGTTATCCAAAGAAGATATTGCATTTATAAACGCACATGGCACCGCTACACCATACAACGATTCGATGGAGGCGAATGCCATTTTTAGGTCAGGGTTGGGCGATGTGCCTGTAAATTCTTTCAAAAGCTACTTTGGGCATACTCTTGGAGCTGCCGGTATCTTGGAAACCATTATTGCCGCCAAATCGCTCGAAAAAAATATGATTTTACCCACACTCAATTTTGTCCAGCCCGAAACTATTGATATTGACAATCAGCAATTTTCGCTAAATATAGCTAAAAGTATCGTATCTACGGACAAACGGTATTTTATAAAGACAATGTCGGGTTTCGGCGGTGTCAATTCGGCTCTTTTATTTGAAAAAAAGTTCTGATTAATCCTACAACAGTACGTGAAGATAAGTCGTAACACTCAATAAAATAGGGATTTGCAGACAAAAAGCAAATCCCTATTTTATTAAAATAATAAACAACTTAAATTTATTTAATTTCTTTCAATGTTTGGTTTTGTTTTTCGATAAGTTGTTTTTGAGTCTCTATATCTTTTTTCAACTTTTCGATATCGGCATTTGCCTTTTTTATGTTGTTTTCGTAGGTAGATATATCTTTTGTACGTTGTTTGAGTTTCGCCTCCATTTTGTTGATTTCATTTTGAGTCTTCTTGATCTCTTTATTCTGGTTGGCTACCCTAATGGCAACATCGTTATTATGAACCTCTTGTACATATTTTGTGTCCAAAAAGTTTTTTAGATTTGCTATTAAACTTTGGTCGGTGTTAGAACTCTCAAATGTTGTCGAAATTCCCTTTTGTACAAATACATTTACCTTAGTTATAGGATTGTTTTTGCTTTTGCCTTTTGCCTCGAAAGTTACAAAAAGATTAATATAGTCTGTCGATATCTCGGAGAATACAATCTTTTCGTAAGTAAGTGTTCGTTTAGACGATTTACCCGTAAGTCTATTTGATTTCAATAAATCTTCCATAATTTTTTGAGCATCTTTTATACTTGCAGTTACGTCTATGGATACACAATTGCCGGATATCTTTTTGTCCAGATTTGCTACGTTTTCGTACGATTTCGGTTGGGCATTCATTGCAAACGCCGAGATTGCAACAGCCATAAGTAATAATAGTGATTTCTTCATAATCTGATTTTGTTTTTTATTAA
>JBGXXV010000075.1:0-16535 GCA_041814825.1 Bacteroidota bacterium
CAAACGATAGTCGCCTGGTGGCAAATTGTAGAATGTTCCCGTTCTGGTTCTATGACCAGGCACTCCACTATTTCCCCAACCTCCAGAATTTTTTCGTTGCACACCAACTGATAAGTAAGGAACTGTACCACTATGAGTTGTTGCTAAATCATAGGAAACTGAACCAAACTTACATTCCTGTTCTACTTTCACGAAATCACCATCATAACGTATTGGATGTCTAAAATTAATTCGTCTTGTACGTGCTGTTCCACAAGCATCTGTAAAGGTAACGTCATATTCACCCGCAGGAAAATCACCTAAAACAACAAATTGTTTAGGTTGAAGAGTTGGGTCATTAATAGTTTCCTCTATCGGAAAATTGATAGTCCTTGTATATGTTCCTGTTCCATCTAACGGAAGTGAAGTAGCAAATGTTTTTGAAGTGCTTCCATCAGCAGGCATTATTGTCATTTTTGCCGGAAATATGAACTTCAATTTAGAAATATAAAGCCTTACGCTAACTGTATTTTCATACACTCCCCTACCCATATTGAGACCAGTGAAAATTTTATCCATATAGTTATCCGTAGGCTTCTGTATCCACTGAATTTTTTCAAGCTCAAAACAAGAATTAGGGGCAGTTACTCCGTTGGAAACATTCTTATATACCACTTTATAGAAACCTGTTCCTAATGCACTATTGATATCAATAAAATCCGGAGTGTTTTGAGTATATTGACCAAGCGAAAGTTTTGTCCACGATGATGCAGGAAGTGTGTTAACATCTTTCCACTGAGTTACGCTGGACGGCGCTTTATAAACTTCGTAATAATAGCCTACTTGCCCTGCTAAAGCCTGTGCCTCAGTTATAAATGATTCTCTACTTTGATACCATTCATATCTTCCGTAAATTGCTGGATTTGAAGGATCTGCACTATTAGGGAATTGACGCCACATCCAATGTGTACCCACCGTCATTTTTAATACTTCATGACAAGAATATCCCGACCGGTTGTACAAATACACTGGATAGTAATCCTTCATAGAGGCTGGTTCGTTAGGGTCTTTATATTCCGGATTCATCATACGAGGAGTTAGCACAAATCGTTCTGAGATAGTGTTATCTGAACCTCTAATAATCAATTCCACTTCATCTCCCGTACTGAAATTATAACCCGAATAGAAAGACAACCCTTCTGTAATTGCACCATTATTGAACGTGTGCGAAATATCTTCTTCATAACCGGTTGTCAAATTTCTAATGACGGCTGTTCCTGGTTGTCGAAAGAACTGGATATTTGCATTGTTCATATGAAGACCATCTTTTCTTTTTATCCGTATCCAGAATTGATGTTTACACTCCGAATTTGTGCGTATACGTGACACATTCCCATCTTTTTCAATCGAAAATTTTGAGTCAGGGTCAGGCACCGGTATTTGAATTGGTTCTTTGCGAATCTCTCCGCAATCAGGAGTTCCATTTGCCAAATCTTCAATAACTATCACCACATTACCTGTTGATATGGGTGTCGCTGCTGTGCCTTGAAAAGTTACCAAAGCATTGGTAGCAGATTTATTAATTATCTGTCCAGGAACGCTCAGAGGTGTTCCATCGGCTTGCGTAAGGCTTACCCTAAAAGGTCCGATACCTCCTGTGGGACGTATGTTAAACCGAACCCGAGCATCATTCCCTGCTGATGAGGGAGCGACAATATTTGGCGCAGTGATGTCTATACTTCGATAAGTAGATGTTACTTGAACTGTTTTTGGTGTGGATCGCACCGAATTGTCTTGGTCAATGACCGTTACGGTGTACGTCCCCGCTTTCAGGTTTGTAAACGTATAACTGCCATTTGCATCGAAAAGAGGTGCACTGGGCAATCCCACCTGATTGGGCTCAATGAGTTCCACAGAAAAATCTCCTGTACAACCATTGGGTAACTTCACAGTTAGTGACGCATTTGAAAGACACGACCCTGCTACGGAACTCGTCGTAAAATTCTCAAAGCATTGCTGTCCCTTAGCTATCAAAGTAGTAATTAAGAATGTGAAAATGAATAAAATACCTCTCATATTGATTCTTTTATGGAATTAGTATAGTAAAACTTTAACACGCAAAGTTATTCAATAATTTCATATATACAAACTGATTTATTTTTAACATATCGATAAATAAAAAAGTAGAAGCGTTTATTTCTTTTATGGACAAGCAAATAAACAACTAATAATCAACATTTAAAACTAATATTTTTTTCTAATCACTTGCGATAAAATCCTTTTTTTACCGAATATTTTTAACTAAAATATTTATTTTATTTAACATATATTCTTCTTCTAAAAATTTAATTTGTTAACTATCAACGATGCTACCATATTCTTTTTTTGATTTTACTGTATCTTTTTGTACCTTTGCCTCTCCTTAAAAAAATTGCAGCAAAAATGTCAAATGAAAATTATCAAATTTTTAATTCAATTTTAGATAACGACTTTTATAAATTCACGATGCAATGCGCTGTGGTTAAGTTGTTTCCTAAAACAAAGGGACGTTATAAGTTCATCAATCGAGGAAAACATATTTTTCCCGAAGGTTTTGCCCACGCAATGCAACAAGCGGTGAACAATATGGCTCTTTTGAAACTTACCAAAGACGAAAAAGCATTTCTAAAAACGAATTGCCCTTACTTGAATCCTGCCTATATTGACTTTTTGGAAGGTTATCGTTATGACCCTTCGGAAGTAAAAATCAAACAAAATGGAAGTGATTTAGAAGTGGAAGTGGAAGGGCTTTGGTATCGCACTATTTTGTGGGAAGTGCCTCTACTTGCGATGATTAGCGAGCTTTTTTACAAACTCACCAAAGCAGAACAATGGAGTGATGAACAGATTATTGAAAACACCATTGAGAAAGTGCGTTTATACGAAGATTTCGGAGTAGTTTTTGCCGAATTTGGAACACGCCGCCGCCACTCTTATCACGTACACAACCTTGTGATGCGCACCTTAACAAAGTCAGACAAATATAATTTTTCAGGGTCAAGTAATGTGCATTTGGCTATGAAATATCAGGTGAAACCCATCGGAACACACGCTCACGAATGGTTTATGTTTCACGCCGCTGAATACGGATACAAAATGTCAAATGCTATGTCGCTTGAACATTGGGTAGATGTATATCGCGGTGATTTAGGAGTCGCTCTTTCAGACACTTATACCACCGACGTATTTTTCAGGCAATTTGATAAAAAATTCAGTAAATTGTTCGATGGCGTCCGGCACGATAGTGGTGACCCCATTGTTTTTGCCGAAAAAACCATCAATCATTATAAAAAAATGGGTATCAATCCATTGTCAAAATATATTATTTTTTCAGACGGATTAAACACCGAAAAGGTAAAATCCATTGCTGAAGCCTGCAAAGGAAAGATTGGCATCTCATTCGGGATTGGAACAAATTTAACCAATGATGTAGGATTACGACCAATGAACATTGTAATGAAACTTACAGAAGTTTTGACAAGTGATAATGAGTGGGTTCCAACCGTAAAATTATCTGACGAACCTAACAAACACACGGGAGACGCTCGAACAATCGAATTAGCAAAAGAAATATTAAGAATTCAATGAAACCAGCTTATGTTTACATAATTTTAGGCGTTTTACTCGCTTCTGCTCGATTTTTTGTTCAAGAATATGATCAATTTTTCTTAATCGGCGGAATGATGTTGCTTATGGCAGGCATTTATTCCATTTCAAAATCGCTTCCTTCAAAACGAGAAGAAGATTTTCAACAATCTATCATTCCTGAACCACCAAAGGAAGAGAATATTGAGGACGAGAAAAAATAACTAAGTAATTTTTCTTAAAAAAAATGAATATTGGTGATTTTATAGAAGTCTTAGATGACACTATTTGCGGAAAAATTGTAAAAATGAGCGGAAGCAAAGTTACGTTGCTTACTCAGGACGGTTTTGAGCTAACCTTTAACCAATCGGAGGTTGTGAAAATCCAAGACCAGCCCAGTTTTTCTGTAAATTTTTCAATTGCTGATAACGAAACTTTGCAAAAAAACATTCCAACAAAGAAAAAAATAATTTCAAAAAAAGATAAAAAAATTCCTCCAATGGAGGTAGATTTACATATTCATCAATTGGTGGCGTCAACGAAAAATATGACCAACCACGAAATACTCACCTTGCAAATTGAAACTGCTCGCCGACAACTTGAATTTGCTATTGAAAAACGTATCCAACGTGTGGTATTTATTCACGGTGTAGGGGAAGGCGTACTTCGCACTGAATTGGAATTTCTATTAGGTAGATACAATGTAAAATTCTACGACGCTGAATACGCCAAGTATGGCATTGGAGCGACCGAAGTTTACATTTTTCAAAATAGTAAAGAAAGCGAACACATTTAATGAAACAATGAAAAGAGCCATCTTCGCAGATGGCTCTTTTCATTAAATATAAATAGTTATGGATTATTGTTGAACAACTTCTCCTTTAATTCTCAATCCTTTAACCGGATTTTGTTTCGCATTTGAAGTTACCGTAACCGTTTTGCTAATAGGTCCAACACGCTTTGTGTCGTATTTAACTTCTATTTTTCCTTTTGCTCCAGGAGCTATTGGGTCTTTTGTCCAAGAAGGTACTGTGCAACCGCAGCTTGAAGAAACATTCGTAATCACTAACGGAGCTTTCCCTGTGTTGGTAAATTCAAAAACACGAACCCCATCACTTCCCACTTTCACCTTTCCATAGTCAATCTCTTCTGTTTTAAAAGAAATTTCCGCAGTTTCTTGCGCATAAGAAATCATTCCGAAAGTAGCTACAAATAAAAATGTTAAAAACTTTTTCATGGTATAAAAATTAAAAAAATTAGTTTTATATTTAGTATTGATACATTCTCAATAAGTATGCCAACTTTTTAACAAATTCGTTAAGAATTCAATAAATCACAGTTAAGATTTTCCTAACCTATTTTTTTTTTCATCTCTCTGCAAACGAATTTGAAATAAATTCACAAAAAAATCAGCGGGCAAAGATAATTTTTTTCTTTAAATAAACAATATATTTTATATTTGCACACAAATTAATTAGACAAAAACAAAGCAAAGCTATGGAAATTCCTTCAAAATACATACCCAAAGAGGTAGAACAAAAATGGTACGACTTCTGGTTGAAACATAATTTTTTTCACTCCACACCCGATGAGAGAACCCCCTACACCATCGTAATACCGCCGCCGAACGTTACAGGTGTGCTACATATGGGGCATATGCTCAACAACACCATTCAAGACGTACTTATACGCAGGGCAAGGCTAAGAGGGCTGAATGCCTGCTGGGTGCCGGGTACCGACCACGCTTCCATCGCAACGGAGGCAAAGGTGGTGGCAAAACTCAAAGAAAAAGGCATCGACAAAGCCGACCTTACGCGTGAGGAGTTTCTCAAACACGCTTGGGAATGGACACACGAATATGGCGGTGTTATCCTCGAACAGCTCAAAAAACTCGGCTGTTCGTGCGACTGGGAACGTACCCGATTTACCCTCGACGACGATTTGTATGCCTCTGTTATCAAGGTTTTTGTCGATTTGTACAACAAAGGCTACATCTATCGCGGCTATCGAATGGTCAATTGGGACCCGGAGGCAAAAACCACGCTTTCGGACGAAGAGGTTATTTACAAAGAGCAAAACGGAAAACTTTTTTACCTCAAATACAAAATCGAAGGTTCGGAAGATTTTCTTACCGTTGCCACAACGCGTCCCGAAACGGTTTTCGGCGATGTTGCCGTGTGTATCAATCCGAATGACGAACGCTATGCACATCTGAAAGGCAAAAGAGTAATCGTGCCTATCGTTGGGAGAGTTGTGCCTATTATCGAAGATGATTATGTCGATATCGAGTTTGGTACGGGGGCGTTGAAAATCACACCCGCTCACGACAAAAACGACTATGAGATAGGGCTGCGACACGGACTTGAAATAATAGATGCTTTCACCGACGATGCCAAATTAAACTCTTACGGACTACATTACAACGGGAAAGACCGATTTGTAGTGCGAAAACAAATCGTTAAGGAACTGGAAGAGAAAAATTTACTCTTCAAAACGGAAGATTATGTGAACAAAGTAGGCACTTCGGAGCGTACGGGAGCAGTCATTGAACAGCGACCGCTCGACCAATGGTTTTTGAAGATGGAAGAGCTTGTGAAACCCGCTCTGAAAGCCGTTTTACAGACCGAAGAGATAAAGTTTTTCCCGAAAAAGTTTGAGAATATCTACCGTCATTGGATGGACGGCATACGCGATTGGAATATTTCGCGTCAGCTATGGTGGGGACACCAAATTCCCGCTTACTATTACGGCGAAGGAAAAGAGGATTTTGTAGTTGCCGAAAACCGCGAAAAAGCGTTGGCTCTCGCCCGACAAAAATCGGGGAATCAATCCTTGACACCCGATGACCTAAAACAAGATGCCGATGCTTTGGACACTTGGTTTTCGTCGTGGCTGTGGCCTATGAGCGTTTTCAACGGAATCTTGGAGCCCGAAAACAAGGATTACAAATACTATTATCCGACCAACGATTTGGTAACGGCTCCCGATATTATCTTCTTCTGGGTGGCAAGAATGATTATTGCCGGATACGAATTTGACGGACGCAAACCGTTTTCAAACGTATATTTTACGGGCATTGTACGCGACAAAAAAGGGCGTAAAATGTCGAAACAGCTTGGCAATTCGCCCGATGCACTCAAACTCATCGCCGACTTCGGAGCCGACGGCGTGCGTGTGGGCTTGTTGCTTTCGTCGGCGGCGGGCAACGACCTGCTTTTTGACGAAGCCCTTTGCCAACAAGGGAGCGGTTTTGCAAACAAAATTTGGAACGCCTTCCGATTGGTCAAAGGCTGGCAAGTGGTCGATACGCCACAGAGCGAGGCAAACAAAATCTCTTTGGAATGGTACAAAAACAAGTTCCAAAAAGTGCTTGCCGAGACCGAAGACGACTTTGCAAAATACCGAATTTCCGATGCCCTGATGAAAATCTACAAACTGGTATGGGACGACTTCTGTTCGTGGCTTTTGGAGATGGTAAAACCCGCTTACGGAGAGCCGATAGATAGACAAACATTTACGGAAATTATAGCCGTTTTTGAAGATAATTTAAAGCTGTTGCACCCTTTTATGCCTTTCATTACAGAGGAAATTTGGCAACATATCACCGAGCGTACGCCCGAAAATGCTTTGGTAGTGTCGGCGTATCCGAAAACGACCGCTTACGACGAGCGGATATTGACGGAGTTTGAAGCCGCTGCCGAAGTGATTGCAGGTATTCGCACCGTGCGTAAGGAGAAAAATATTCCGTTCAAAGACGAAATTTCGCTTTCGGTGTTGAACAACGAAAATATGCCCAAAACGTTCGATACCATTATTACCAAGTTGGGTAATATCGCCGCAATAAGCTATGTAGGCGAAAAGGTAGAGGGAGCTATTTCGTTTAGGGTGAAGTCCAACGAATATTTTGTCCCGCTGCAAGGCAATGTGAATACAGAGGAGGAAATCAGCAAATTGGAAGAGGAACTCAAATATATGCAAGGCTTTTTGAAATCGGTGCAGGCAAAGTTGGCGAACGAAAAATTTGTGAGTTCCGCTCCCGAAAAAGTCGTAGAGATGGAACGCAAGAAACTCGCCGATGCCACGGCAAAAATCGAAACCATCGAACAGAGCTTGAAAAGTTTGAGATAACCATACATAGGGCGAAGATTTTTTCGCCCTTATTGTTTTTTTGTATATGGGATAAATAATAGTTTGTTCCTATAAGTCAGCGATGAATTTTTGGGAGCGGTCATACATCACAAATTTATTGTTGGTTTCTTTTTTATTTTGTACCTTTGGCAAATGTGTACAAATTTTTTCAAAACCAAACAACGGTCGGGTTCGTTTCGGCTATGCTCAATGGGCTATTGCGAACAAACAGATTTTATAAACGAATAATACAAAAGATGAAGATGAACAAAATATCAATATTGAGGCAGTTTATGACAGAGCGTAATATTGCAGCCACCATAATACCAAGCACCGACCCGCACGGCAGCGAGTACGTCGCCGAACATTGGCAGGCACGTAGGTTTTTGTCGGGTTTTACGGGTTCGGCAGGGACATTGGTGGTAACTGCCGAGAAATCGGCTCTTTGGACAGACTCACGCTACTTTTTGCAGGCAAGCGAGGAACTTGTCGGGTCGGATATAGAGTTGATGAAAGAGGGTCTCCCTCAAACACCGAGTATCAACGAATGGATTTTGTCCGTAATCGAACCGAATACGACAATCGCCATAGATGCCAAGATGTTTTCGATAAACGAATTTAACAAAATTTCGGACAGACTTGCCGAAAAAAACATCGGTATAATGACCGATTGCGATTTGGTTTCGGAGGTGTGGGAAAACCGTCCCCCCATACCGCAGCAACCGATTGCAGTGTTCGAAAAGTCGGGGCGAAGTTGCAACGAAAAACTCAAATGGTTGAGAGAAAGACTGCACAGCCTGGCGACAGATGCTTTTGTTATTACGGCTTTGGACGAAATAGCGTGGTTATTCAATATCAGGGGCAGCGATATAGAATTCAATCCTGTGGCGGTTGCTTACGCTTTTGTTACTGCCGATAGGGCGGTTTTGTTCGTTGATGACAAAAAGCAGGACAAAAAGATAAAACAATATTTTTCGCAAAATCAAATAGAGACTGTTGCATACGACAATTTTTTTTCTTTCCTCAAAAGTATCGAAAAATCGACTGTCGGGATAGATTTTCGTTATGCCAATTATGAGGTTTTCAAATCGTTGTCGGCGACTGTGGAGATAAAAAATATTTCGTCGCCCATAATCGAAGCCAAAAGTGTAAAAAACCGAGTGGAACTCGCAGGTTTTCGCCGTGCTATGATAAAAGACGGCGTCGCTTTGGTGCGTTTTTGCCGATGGTTGCAACGGTCGGTACGTGAGGGCAAAGCCACAGAGCTTGCCGCCGCACGTAAGTTGCACGAATACCGAGCCGAACAATCGGGATTTGTAAGCGACAGTTTCGAAACCATATCGGCATATCAGGCTCACGGAGCCGTCGTGCATTATGCCCCGACAGAGCATACCGACGAGCCTCTTCGGGCACGCGGGTTGCTCCTGCTCGACTCCGGCGGGCAATATACCGACGGTACCACAGATATAACCCGTACCATAGTATTAGGGCGGATTACGGCAGAGCAAAAACGCGATTTTACCCTTGTACTCAAAGGAGTTGTTGCCCTGTCGAAAGCGATATTCCCCGAAGGCACACGGGGTGCCCAGCTCGATGTACTTGCACGCCAATATCTGTGGCAAAACCGTAAGAATTTCGGACACGGCACAGGACACGGAGTAGGTCATTATCTGTGTGTTCACGAAGGACCTCAGAGCATACGTATGCAGGAGAATCCGCAGCCACTGCTGTGCGGTATGGTTACAAGCAACGAACCGGCAGTCTATGCAGACGGCAAATATGGTATAAGGCACGAAAACCTGATTGCAGTAAAGGAGTATAAAAAATCTGCATACGGTAGATTTCTGTGTTTCGAGACTCTTACACTTTTCCCTTTCGATAAAAAGGGGATTGATTTGTCGTTGCTCACTACCGACGAAATCGAATGGCTCAACGCATACCACACAATGTGCTACAAAAAACTTTCGCCTCACCTCAACACCAAAGAGAAGACTTGGCTGAAACGTATGACAGCAGCGATTTGAGACAAAATATCATTACTGTCCGATAAAAAAACAAACTATAATATCTTAATAAGCAACCGGATATATGTTTTTGTTGTGAAAGTGGTTTATCTTGCGAGTTTGTTTATCGGGTTATTATGAGATTTCCTCTGTATTCCGCATTAGAAAAGATGTGGGGCTATCGGAATGTTTTAACATTTCATTGGGGCTGTCTGCCCTGGACCCCGACATACTTTTCTTGTCTTGACACAAGAAAAGTATGCAAAAGAAGGTCAAGGCTATAGCTCCGAGCCGAAAGCGTGCCGCAATTCTTTTCTTTGCCTACTTTCTTTTTCTTATCAAGAAAAGAAAGTAAGGGCGGGGTTTGGGGCGGACAGCCCCAACCTAAAAGAGAAGAAAACGAGATTGGAGCTTTGGGACAATTGATAAATATATCGGATAACAATAATTGTCAATCCATAAAGCAAATATTATCTTTTTTCGGGCTTTAAACGAAATGCTCCGCTTTTAGCAATGGAGTAATACTCTATACCTCTGTCTTCGGCTATTCTACGGAATGTTTGGCATTGTTTAGCCGTTAGATTTGATGTTAGTATCAGTGTCTTGGGGGCAAAATAGTATTTAAATAAATTGTCCGAAGGCAAAACCCCACGGGCAACTATAAGAAAATCAATTTCAAGAGGTTGCTTAGCATAAGTTTGGTAGATATCGGACGATGTAAGGAGAACAAAGCTCCGTCTGTCGTACTCAAAAACATTTATTCCCAACACGGTATCAATCTCCGAATATAAAGGAGGTGGAAGGTAGTGATGTGTCCAAAAGTCGGCAATCATTCTTTCAGCATCATCGATATTGCTTGTTATCAGCCTATTATATCTATTTTCAACACAATTGACCACTATCTCTCTATTGCTTTTCAACACAATAAGTTCTCCGAAATCGGCATCGGATATTTTATTATAAATATTTATAGAAAAAGTTAATATAAGAGCCACCAACAACACTACAAAATATCTGTATTTTATTTTGTAAAAAAGAGCACCGAGAGCAAATATTGCAATGTAAATCAATATCAGTTGCAGGCTATTTATCCATATATGTGAGGTAACAAAGTAAAATCCTTCGATTATTCTGAGTCCCCCATTCATTATTTTGGTTGTCCATACCAACAAAAACGATACTATATCGCCGATAACAGGCACTTTATACACAATCAGCAGAACTGCATCGAGATATATGATAATACCCGATAATGGTACTCCAACAAAATTGGCGAGTAAGAAATAATTCGGAAATTGATGAAAATAGTAGATACAGATAGGAGCAGCTCCAAGTTGAGCAGCAATAGACACGGAAGTTAGCTCCCAACCATACTTTAATATTTTATTCTTGAAAAAGAACCATTTTGCTATTTTCGGTTGAAAATAGATAATAGCGATAAGTGCAGAATATGAGAGTTGAAAACCAACATTCAAAAGCCACATAGGGTTGATAACGAGCAGTACGAATGCCGAAAAAAATATGTTATTGTATGTAGATGATTTTCGGTCTATTATCTTAGCCAAGGCAAATGTCGAAAACATAAATACCGAACGAGATACCGATGGCGACAGCCCTGTAATAAAAGCATAAAACCAAAGCAACAGTATTATCAAAATCCATTTAAGGCGTACCGTACGAGGGCTTTTGTCGAGAAAAGCAAGCAATATACCAAGCATAATATAGATAATACCCACGTGCAAACCACTGACAGACAATATATGCGAAGCTCCCGTTAAGGCAAAGCTATCATTAAGTTCGGGCGATATGGCATCGGTATAACCAAGCGTTAGAGCCGATATTACGGCAAATTCATCGCCTGTTATCTTCATATTGTGCAAAATATCAAGCATATACATACGACAACGTTGTGCCATACGCAACAACGAAAAACCTCCGTTCGCTCCGATACGTCTCCAACTATCCGTAGGAACATAGCCTACACCACAAATACCTCTCCGAAGGAGATGTCTGCCAAAATCAAATTCGTCGGGATTGCCCGTCGGTTCGGGCAACGAGAGTGTAGTGGCAACCATCAGCCTATCTCCGCTCGCAAGCGACATAGCAAAACTATCTTTCTGCAAATAAAGCACTATCTTGCCTTTGATGTTTTCGACCGACGACATACTGTCGGAATATTGTAGCAAGTCGGCATACACCAGCACCGAACGAGCTTTTGTTATGGGGTATTGGGTTAGCTCTACGGCAAAAACTCCCGTTTTACCGTTGTTATCAAACCTCGGTATATCGTTATCGTATCGGTGTGCAAGTAGGTAACCGAAAGTAAGTATAAAAAGCATTATTGCCACACCCGAAATATCAACTGTATAGGTATGTCTCTTCTGCAATAAAGATATGATAATCAACGCCGACGAAACTACCACAAACAGCACTAACACAGCTACACTCCAACCTATACACACAAACAGCCCTATCCCGATAGCCAACGCCACAAGAAGCCTAAAAAACGGAGTTTTCAGCAAAAAATCACTCATAAAATATAGGTTAGTCTTTGTTTGTCAAACATCTACAAACAAAGTTATAAAAAATTATTCACTAACAAAAAAACTATTTCCTAATGATTTTTAGGCTATTTACACATCGCCTATAAAAAACTATTACTATCCGATATATTTATCAATCGTATCAAAGCACCAATCTTGTTTTCTTCTCTTTTAGGCTGGGGCTATCCGCTCCAATGAAACGGTAAAACATTCCGATAGCCCCACGTCTTTTCTAATGCTGAATATAGGGAAAACCTCATAATAACCCGATAAACAAACTCGCAAGATAAACCACTTTCACAACAAAAACATATATCCGGTTGCTTATTAAGATATTACAGGTTGATGTTGGTTTTTTATCGAACAGCAATAATAAAAAATATTACTGTTCGATAAAAAGATATTTTTGCTGTTATCTTTATTCACTCACAGATATCGCTATCCGACACGTTTCACCGACTTTACCGAATTGATTTTGAGCAATTTGTCGGTCAATCGCTCTATTTCGTCGTTGCTGTGAGCAAAAAGCGTTATAGAACCGTAAAAAGCACCGTCGATAGCACTGAAATTGATGTTTTTGATATTAATCTGAATATCTTCGGATATAACTTTGACTATCTGACGAAGAAGCCCTTGACGGTCGATTCCCTCTATCGAGAGGTTAATCAGGTAGGAGTTGTCCATATCCTTTTGCCAATCGACGAGTACTATCTTATTGCCATGTGTTGCTTTGATGCGTTGTGCCTCATTACAATCGAGTTTGTGTACTACCACGTGATTATTACCCTCGATATAGCCTATTATCTCGTCGCCCTTGATAGGTTTGCAACAGGGAGCGAGCTTTACCAAGTTAAAAGCCATATCGTCTTTGGTGATATAATATACCTCCTTTTTGTTTATTTTGAGTCTATGTTCTTTTTTGCCGATAATATTTTTCGTAAAAAAAGAGAAAATACTTGTTACCGGACTTTGAAACAGGCTTTTCGACACTTGCGTAAGGTCAATTTTTTGACGAGCCACATCAACAAAAAACTCATTGCGTTTCTCGTATTGGAAAAAAGTCATTACTTTGTCGATATTTTCGTCTATTACTTTCTGTCCATAGAACAAGAGCAGGCGATTTACCTTTTCGGCGCCCTCTTTTTGAAGTTCCGTAACTTCGGGTCGCAAAAATGAACGAATCTTTGATATGGCATTTTGTGTTTTTACAAAATCGAGCCACGATGCGTCGGGCTGCTGTGTTTTCGATGTAAGTATCTCTACCTGATTGCCGCTCTTTAATGTTTGTGATACGGGGACCAGACGGCTGTCCACTTTGCCTCCTATACAGCGATTGCCCAACTCGGTATGTAAAGAATATGCAAAGTCTAATACGGTAGCATTTTGGGGCAGTTTTTTTATGTCTCCTTTCGGAGTAAATACCACTATCTCTTTGGTATCGAGGTTCATCTTGAACTTATCGACAAACTCAACGGTATCAATATTTTCTGTCGAAAGTAGCTCTTTTATAGAAAGGAACCATTCGTCGAACTCCGAATTTTCTTCTATGCCGTTTTTGTATTTCCAATGAGCGGCCAAACCACGTTCGGCTATCTCGTTCATCTTCTCTGTCCTTATCTGCACCTCTACCCACGAGCCTATCTCGCCCTTGTCGCCCTTACGCATAACGGTAACATGCAGAGCCTGATAACCGTTTGCCTTGGGTGTAGATAGCCAGTTGCGTGTCCGCGAAGGGTGTTCGGGATAGAGCGACGTAACTATACCAAAGACCGACCAACACAACTCCTCTTCACTCTTATCTTCTTGTGGTTGTACGATTATACGTACCGCCAAGAGGTCATATATTTCATCGAAATTTATCTCCTTTTTCTCCTGTTTACGGTAGATAGAGTATGGCGATTTTATGCGTTTTATGATTTTGTATTTAATGCCGCGTTGGTCGAGCTTCTCCTTGATTGGAATAAGGAAGCCGTCGATTTTCTCTTCGAGCTTGGGTGTAATTTTGGTTATCTTCTCTTCAAGTTCTTGGTACAGTTTGGGTTGTTGGTATTTGAGACAAAGATTTTCGAGCTCTGTTTTGATTTTGAAAAAACCGAGACGTTCTGCCAGAGGCACATATATAAATATGGTTTCGCCGGTTATTTTCTGTTGTTTTAGAGCAGGCATAGCATCGAGCGTACGCATATTGTGCAGGCGGTCGGCAAGTTTTATCATTATCACCCGAATATCGGACGGAATGGTAAGTATCAGTTTTTGGAAATTTTCGGCTTGCTTCGATACCGACTCCTGAAAGACATCGCCGGAGATTTTGGTAAGCCCATCGACAATATTGGCTATCGTATTGCCAAACATATCGGCAATGTCTTCGACCGTAAACTCCGTATCTTCGACCACATCGTGCATAAGAGCCGAACATATAGACGTAGAGCCGAGCCCCATCTCCTCAACGCATATTTTAGCCACAGCCAAAGGATGCATTATGTAAGGTTCGCCATTGCGACGTTGTACCCCTGCGTGGGCTTTAGCGGCAAACTCAAATGCTTTTGCCACGAGTTCGAATTTATGTTTGTGGTTCGAGGCTCCGTATGCTTTTTGCAAGTCGTCGAAAGCCTCCAATATCATTTTATCAGCTTCCTCTTTGGTATATTGGTGCATAAAAATTTATTACTATATTACTAATGTTTTTACTTGTTTAATAAAAAGCGTATTTGTGTCTATTTTTTCTTTCGTCTCTCCGATTTCAGTTTTTGTACCTCCTCTTTTAGTCGCACTATCTCTTCGTTTTGGTTTCTAATGGTTTGTAAAAGAGAATTTAGCTCTTCGTCTTCGACCGACGAGGGGAAATGTGCCTTGACTCGGTCGATAAAATCGCCAAGCACATTCATATAATTCATAAAAGCACTATATTCGGACTCATACGACACACCTCTCAAATCACCGTTATTAAGATATAACCTCGTATCCATAAAATAGAAGTGCGAAATGTCTTGCAGACGTAGCCAATCGGCAGTAAGCATACGATCTTTCGATAAATGTACCCGATGAGTCAGGTTGTATAACTTGCTGAGAGCCTCATTTTGTAGCTCATTACCGCAATAGACGGTAAGATTTTTATCTTCGCCTGTCCACGAAATCGGATACTGTATAGGCAGGTCTCCGACCGAACTATTCTTGTTGACAGACTCCGTCGGCGTAGAAAATCCTATACCGTTCTCTATGGCAAAATATGGCAATGCTTTGAAAAAATCAAATATGCCACTTTGTTTATTGTTGATAATACCCAAAACTTCGTAACCGCACATAATATTGAAAACGGTATCTTTTTCGGGCATTTTGCGTATCCAATTCATAAATTTATCTGCAGTAAGCGGATATTCGTTCCAATTCCATTGCGAAAAACGAAAATTGATATCATCGCTCAACTTACTGTCTCTGATAAGGAGTTTCAGTTTTTTAATATACGGATGATTGTATATGAAGTGCGGACTTTTCCATCCCATTATTTGTTTGGCTCCCTCTGTGATAACGGCACTAAGCCCCATTTCGTATATCTTTTCGCCTATTTCGTCAGAATATATCATAGCCGAATTAAAAAATACTTCGGGCTTGTAACCAAATAATTGCTCCATCTTATCAATCTGTCGGGCAACCTGTTTTTTGAACTCTTCGGTATCAAACACCGATGCAAGTGAGTAGGAGTAAGGCATCGCCAAAAATTCTACTTTACCCGTTTTTGCCAAAGCCACAAAAGAGTCTATTACTTCGGGAGCAAATTGTTCGAACTGTTCGAGAGCAAGTCCGGATATGGCAAAAGACACTTTAAATTTTCCGTCGGTATTTTTTATCATATCAAGCATAAGACGATTGGCCGGCAGGTAGCAATTTTCGCAGTTGTTCGACAACGTATTCTCTGCCGCATAGTCGTCGTAATAATAGTGGTCGTTGCCTATATTGAGAAACGGATAATGCTTCAACGGAGGACGCTCATGTACAAGAAAGATAAAGTTTAAATTTTTCATAATACCAAACAAGTTTAAATTAATTTTTCAAATTTATAATTTTATTTTTTATTCATACCAAAAATAAAGTACAAAATTTGTATTAATTTTGTTTTTGAAAAAAATGAGCCCAAACAAAGAATTTGCACTTAATGACAAAAATGGAATCTATCTGGACTATAAAAGAAATAAACGAAGACCAACACACACACATAACCCAACTATGCCAAACGCTTAACATCTCTTTGGAGTTATCTAAA
>JBGXXV010000076.1:0-15269 GCA_041814825.1 Bacteroidota bacterium
GGGTCTCTCTCTCCGAAACCCCACCAAGGACGACTACCCGAGAGAACCACATTTTGCCAGCGTGATACATTAAGCTGTTTGTTATGGCGGGCGTTATCGAATTTTTCGTACATAAGGGGTATAGGACTGCTCAAATCCCAATTGAAGTCGGTAGCATAATCACTCGGTTGAGTGCCTGATGCGGTAGCTGCGCCGGAGACAACAATAGCGGATTGTGTAGTGCCCGATTTTAGTATAATTCGGGAAGAGTAGTTGCCTGCGTTTTGGGGGCGAAAAGTTATGTTAATATCTTTATCGGTATTCTTGGTAATATACGATTCGTTTATAACAAAAGCAGCTCCTGTTGTATGTTCTACCCTCAGAGTAATATCATCTATACAGTTTTGACTGCTTACCCTTACGGTTTGTGTCTGTGTAGTACCTGCCACAGTCGAAAAACCGGGTAATGTAGCAGGGGTAACCGTAATAACCGGCGGATTGTTAGGATCTACACATACGGCACGTATGAACATAGTCTTGTTTACCTCCGGATGATTGGGGTTTTCCACTATCAAAGATGCTTGATAACGCCCTATGGCAGTGGGGGCAAAAGTGATTGTCAGCTCTTCCTCTTCGGCTGTTATCGACGACTTCGAGGCAGCAAAGAGACCGGCATTAGCTCCCGTAATTTCGATTGTTGTAGGAGCGGTAAGATTTGCTTGTCTGATTGTCAATGTAGGTAATGTTGCCGTAGTATTGATAGTTGCCGTAACTTCGTTTATCACTTCGGGAGTAATTGACAGATACGGAGTAGTAGGGACCGCTCTCGTAAAACCGAAATCGTCAAACAGGGCAACAACCCTCCGAGCTACTCCCACGCGAAAATGAAATTTTGTGGCACCGGCAGGCTTTGTTGTGTTTATTGTTATTTGTCGCCAATCGGAAGCGGCGGGCAAAGTGTCTATAAGCACATTTTGGTCGTGTTCGCTTCTACCGTCGGTGCGGTGTTCCCAATAACAATCAATGGTTACATCTCTATCGCCTTGTGGGGTGAGTACTTTGTACCATATCTGCAACTGAAAGTTGTCGCCTGTCGGTAGGTTGGCAACATCGATTTCTTGTTGTATATAATTTACGGAGCTTATGTTGATTGTAGCTTTAAGTGCTTTGCTGCCTTGCTTTACGTCTGTGGTCTCTATCGAAGAGCCTAACGGCATAGTCCAATCCTCGAATATAGCATTGCCCAAAGCATCGGTTCGTGCGTTCTCAAAACTCGGATTGCTAAGTAATTGTCCGTCTGCAAACGCCTGTATTCCACAATATAGTATTGATAAAATTAATATGTTGATTTTTTTCATATAAAAAGATTATTTTTTTGTAAATTCGGAAAAATACTTCCCTCCCTATTTATAGTCTTGATAGAAAGGGAAGTGTTACTTTTTTTTATTTTAATACCGTTTTTACGGCTATGCCATTGGCGGTTACTATATATACTCCTTCGGGCAAATCGAATGTAACCTTGTCGTTTGCCTTTTTACTTGCTATGAGTGTACCCGAAATATCATAGATATGAACATCCGTAACGGCTTTTTCCACGCACAACATTCCATTTTCTGCATATATCACAATCTTTTTGTCTGTCATTGTCGTATTTGTTGAAGTTGTGTTAATCGCTTCGATATCCGCTGCTGCACGTGGCATTATACGTTTGCCGTCCGCTGCTGTGGAAAACCCTACTATATTGGCTTTTGTCGGTATGCTATTGCCGACATAATCTACTCCGGTAGCGACATTCAACTGAGCAGTAGTACCGTTTTGCTCTATGTTTATATTCGAGGGAGCGGTAAATACATTGTCGGTTGTGTTGAATGTTATATCCTCTACCCGAACCAAACGTGCTTCGTACTTGCTCGGCTCTGCTTGCATTGCGGCAAGTGTTGCCAAGACGGGTTGTATGGTGTTATTTTCGCTTACTATGTTTGATTTGTCCATAAGTTTGAAATTGGTCAATCCATAGAGTGGCGAGGTGAATACACCCAATAGTCGTGTTACCTTTTGTCCAACATTATAATTGGTCTCCGTATCTTTGGTAATAAACATAGCTCCCGAACTGTCTTGTACGTACATATAGTTGTTGAAGACACGCGATACGACTGCTTCGCCCGATAGACGGAACAAGTCCGTATCTGTGGCGGCGGTAGCGGCTCTGGAACGAAGGTCTGCCAAATCGGTTACATCGGTTACCTGTACCGCATTCCAAGTGATAGGTATTGTTACTGTGGTGGCTCCGTCCGAAGACAGAGATATATTTGCCGAGCCGTTGCCTGCGGTATTGGTGTTTAGGGTGATTGTCAGATTGAAGCCGCCTGTTGCCATAGCATCATCTTTGTTTATGGTAGCAACAGAGGCTGTCAGCTCTGACGTAAGCCCTGCAATGGTAATATCTTCGGTAAGATTTGTTGCCGTGATATTCAGAGTTTGGGTTGTAGCCTCACCTGTGTAAGTATCGAAATTGATAGATGTAGGAGCAATAACGATAGATGGCTGATTAGTGTTTGTCGATTGGAAAATATCGTTCCACGACGTAGCCACTCGTATCTCGTCAACGACCACATTCGGCGTATTTGTCCCCTGACGCAAATTGATTGTTTTCAGAGAAGAGGCATCGGCTTTTGAGTTGGCTCCTTGTGCCGTTCCTGACGCATTTACCGTATCTTGTACACACTCTATGGTGGCTGCCGAAGTGCTCAATGTAGGATTGATGTATAGACGAACAGTATCGTTTGTTTCTCCTGCCACAAATTCATACTCCAACACAATCAAATAAACACCTAACGGATAATTGCCCGTATATCTGATAAACGTAGATGATTCGGTGCTTTTCCCTATTCCGAACCTGATATTGCTATCTCCCTCCTTTTTAACATATAGTTTTGCAAACATACCATTTGACGTAGCATTGCCGAGAGTCATAAAATAGTCTCCCGATTTTGCAGAGTTGATTTTCACGATGGCAGAGGCATATACTTTACCCGAACTTACTTCGTCAAATTGACGAAAATCGTCGGCTCCGTTACCCGGTAGCTTAACGGCTCTACCAACCTGATTTTCTTGATATCCGGCGTAAGTGAGCGTCGTGTCAACTACCTGTATATAGCTGCTCGAACCACTAAACGACCACCAATTTTGTTGGTCTGCACCCATATCGGTGTTTGTACCTGCATTCAAATTCCCAACTTCTCTATTGAAACTTTCGGTCAGAAGTCGCTGTGCCGACAGGGTGTCGGTAATAAATAAAATCGCCATAAGCGAACAAAACAGAGTTTGTGTAAAAAATTTTCTTCTCATATTGAATAAATTTATTAATTAGAAAATAATGTTTTTGGAGACCAAAGGTAATATTTTTTTCGTTATAGTAGTTTCGATAGTTTTGGGTGTAGAGGTAAGTAGTTAGTGGTCAGTGGTTAGTTTTTTTTGTGGGGCAAAAATAAAATCAACCTGACCGAACCTAAACTCAATGGATTAGACTGTGATGTCAAAGAAGTTGAAGAGGGTGAGACTTTTAAAAGTAATCGACGTAAAAGAGTTGATAGAATGTATCTATGGCTAAAAATATTACCATAACTGCAAACTTTTTCGTTTTAGCTTACTAAACTTTGCTCGAAACAATGGTATAGCCTCTCTTCGCGAAAATAATTGATATATCGAGCGAGGACGGCAAACATTCAGACCTGTTTTAGACAAAAAAATACCCTTTATCGGGTGATTTTTTATGCATCTCAATCATACGAGAATATAAGGTATAGACGGTTTGACACGAAACTGACACGGCTATTCTCTAATAATCGTGTCGGTTTTCCATTTTTGTAGGGCTTTGTTGCCTTGCCAGGACTCGAACCCGGACAAGCAGTGCCAGAAACTGATGTGCTACCATTACACTACAAGGCAATAGAATTGGAGTGCAAAGGTACAATATTTTTTGTAATAATGAAAATATATTTTTTTTTTGATTAATTTTGTTTTTCATAAAAACAGTTATCTATTGTAGTTACTTTCAATGAATAGTTTTTTTACCATAAAAAATGAGTCGGAAGCCATTTTTAAGGATAAGGGCAGTAAGTTCCTTGCCTTTGCTTTACCGGTGAGTACGGTAGAAGAGGCTTTGAGTCGGGTAAAGGATAAACGAAAAGAGTTTTTTGATGCTCGCCACGTCTGTTATGCATATATGCTTGGTTGTGAGCGAGAGGTGTTTAGAGCAAATGATGACGGAGAGCCTTCGGGGACAGCGGGTAAACCTATACTCGGACAAATCAACTCAAAAGAGCTTACAAATATATTGATAGTGGTAGTCAGGTATTTCGGAGGTACGCTATTGGGTACTTCAGGATTGATAAATGCCTATAAGACGGCGGCAGCTGATGCAATAAACAATGCTCAGATAGAGGAGATACCTATCGAAAAGATTGTTCGGATTAATTTCGGGTACGACAATATGAATTTTGTAATGCGTATGATAAAGGATTTTGAACTGAAAATTGTTAATCAGCGACAGGCATCGAGTTGTACCTTTACTCTTAGTTGCAAACAAGCCTTTGTGGAGCAAATGTTGCAGCGTTTGGAAGATAATCATTTGATAACTTTTGAGTTTGTATAATTTGGATTAATGGCAATAAATAATTTGTTGTTAATGTATTGTGTTTATACAAAAAAATGTAATTTTGTACTGTTTTTTTATGTTTGATTGGTGAGATTCAGAATAATTTTAATTATAGTTTTTACGCTCGGTCTGTTTTCTTGTACTTTAACCAAATATGTGCCTCAAAACGAGTCGTTGTTGAAGAGCATAAAATTTAAAGAAAATAATACCAAGGTTAGCAATACAGAATTACATTCGTATGTTCTGCAAAAGCCTAATTCTTATATACTTGGAGTAATTCCGTTTAAGTTGGGAGTTTACTCTCTTTCGGGACGTGATACGACTAAATTTTTAAACAGATTTCTCCAACGCATAGGCGAACCGCCTGTTATCTTAGATACCAATCTTATTTATGATACTCAATTATCGTTGCAGCAGGCATTGAAAAACAGAGGATATCTCGATGCACAAGCCATATCGCATCATATTACCAAGAGAAAGAAAACAAAGCTTTTCTATACTATACAAAGCGGAAGTTTGTATAAAATAAGATATTTTTCGTTTGATATAGAAAACGACTCCGCAACAAGCATTCTCAACCAAAATTATACCATCAACTCTTTGACCGGACAAGATTTTGATGTCGATAAACTTAATGAATTGCGAGAAGATATAACCCACACTTTCAGACGGCAGGGGTATTACAATGTGCAAAAAGAGATGTTCTCATTTATAGCCGATACCGTACGGTTGAACGATAATGTCGATTTGAAGCTCGTTATCCCAAAGCAGCACAGAGACTCTAATGTAGTTGATAAGATATTTGCAAAAAAAACAATAGACAATATCACTGTTTATTGTTTCGAAACCTTAGACCAATCCGAGTTGTCGCCCGATACGTTGTACTTTGATGATTATACCATTATTTACAATAGCAAAAGAAGGATTTTCCGTCCTACATTTCTTGCCGATAAGGTGTTCTTAAAGAAAGGTCAGCTTTATAACGAAACAGTCGTCAATAGAACTATAGCCAACTTCAACTCTATTGCCGCCATAAAATACGTAAATGTAGGTTTTGTCGAAAAGGAGGGCGATCTGTTGGATTGTAGCATATATATATTCCCTGCGGAGAAATACAGCTATTCGTTGGGAGTGGAGAGCAATACCAATTCGGGAGCGACGGTTGGTGCGGCTACCAGTCTGGGCTTTGTGGACAGAAATCTTTTTCATAATGCCGAAACATTCAGAATCGATACTCGTGTAGCTTACGACCTATATCGAAAGTATAACGAAGGTTACAAGCATTCGGTTACTGCCGGAGGAGATGTTTCGCTTGTTATTCCGAAGCTTCTTGTGCCATATTTTAAAGAGGATTTTAGGTTGCGACACGGAGCAACTACCAAATTTTCGGTTAATTATACATTTCAGACGCACCCCGACTTCAAACGCTCCATATTTAATACTTCATTCGGTTATCAATGGCAGAGAAATCGTTCGCAATTCGGTTTTGATATTGCAGATTTTTCTTACATAAAGGTAAAAGATGTGTCGGCAGACTTTTTACGCAACAATCCTAATCTGCGACCAACCTTTGAAGACCACTTGGTGTTGAAGATGGTCTTTAACTATTCTACTACCAATCGACGTGTGGCATCGCCTCTTCGCGATTATTACTCTTTTAGAGGCAGACTTTCGGTAGGAGGTAATACCTTATACCTTGCCAGTATTGCGTTTAACCGCACTCCCGTGAATGGTCAGTATCGTGTGTTTAATACTCCTTTTTCACAGTTTGTAAAAGGCGATTTTGACTATTCGTACAATATGTTTGTTTCCAAAAAATTTAGAATAGTTTATCACGCTATGTTTGGGCTCGGATTCCCTTATGGAAACGCCGATATATTGCCTTTTGAAGAGAGATTTTTTGCCGGAGGCTCCAATTCGATGAGAGGTTGGAACGCCCGAACCTTGGGACCGGGTAATTTTTATTCGACAACCAACAGCTATCTGTCGCAGAACGGAGATATAAAGATAGAGCTGAATGCAGAAGCCAGATTCAAACTTTTTTGGGTAATCGAAGGAGCTTTTTTTATAGATGCCGGCAATATATGGACTGTCAAAAGTTATAGCGAGCAGGCGGGCGGAATGTTCTCTTTTGCCGACAATAAATTTTTAAAAGACATCGCTTTGAATTATGGTTTGGGATTTCGATTCGATTTCGATTATTTTCTGATAAGGTTTGATTTGGGTTTCAAGCTATACGACCCGCGATATTCGACCGAGTCGGAGCGTTGGGCTTTGAGCGATAAGTACGGAGGAGGAGCGGGTAATAGAATCGACAATATTGTTGCATTACAGTTTGCTATTGGTTATCCTTTTTAATATTAAAAATAAAAATATGAATATTACCGAAAAAATAGATAAAATACTCGATTCGATAGTTAATAGCGGAATAGAGTTGGCAAAAAACATTGTTATAGCGATAGCTGTTTATTATGTAGGTAAATTTGCCATAAAATTTCTGATAAAGGTGGTCAAAAACGTAATGCTCCGTCGCAATATCGATGAGACTGTCAGCAAATTCGTTTTAAATATCTTAAAAATCTCTTTACAGATAGCTCTGTTTATAGTTATCATAGGTATTCTGGGCGTAAAGACCTCTTCTATTATGGGGATAATAGCCGCTACGGGTTTTGGAGTTGGGCTTGCGTTGAGCGGTACTATGCAAAATTTTGCTAATGGGATATTGCTTTTGGTATTTCGTCCTTACAAAGTCGGTGATTTTATCGAGGTAGATGATTTCAAAGGCACAGTGAGTGCCATTCAGATTTTCCATACTATTCTTACCACAACAGACAACAAGACTATTTACATACCCAATGGTACAATGGGCAGTGCCACAATGATAAATTACGATCTTCAACACACTCGGCGTATAGATTGGGTTGTGGGGGTCGATTATGGCGAAGATATCGAAAAGGTGCGAAGAGTGCTTACCGACATAGTACACTCCGAACCGACTATCCTTGATACTCCGCCTTATCAAATAGAGCTTAACAGTCTTGACGACTCTTCCGTAAAGGTATTGCTTCGGTGTTGGGTAAAAACCGAGGATTATTGGACTTTGTACTATTCGGTCAATAAAAAAATCTATGAGATGTTTAATAAAAACAATATAAACTTCCCATTTCCACAGATTACGGTGCATACCAAATAGTATAAGTTGATTTTGTTTATCAATATTCTACTATTTTTGTCGGCTTCTGATAATATGTATTTGCGGTTTGTTGCGTTAATTGTAAAATCAATATTTCGTAAAAAAGATGTAACTTTGCAATCCTTTTAGGCACAGTATTAATAAATTTATAAAATAAATATATGGCGATAGAATTGAAAGAACTGACTTCTTCGGAAGAGAATTATTCTCAATGGTATAATGATTTGGTGGTGAAGGCTGATTTGGCAGAAAATTCCGCAGTACGCGGCTGTATGGTGATAAAGCCTTATGGATATGCTATTTGGGAAAAAATACAGGCACAGCTTGATAAGATGTTTAAAGATACGGGGCATGTAAATGCCTATTTCCCGTTGTTCATTCCCAAGTCTTATTTGAGTCGTGAGGCAGACCACGTAGAGGGGTTTGCCAAAGAGTGTGCCGTGGTAACACATTATCGCCTTAAAAATTCGCCTGACGGCAAAGGAGTTACTGTCGATCCTGCCGCCAAACTCGAAGAAGAGTTGATAGTTCGTCCTACCTCGGAGACAATCATTTGGAGTACTTATAAAAACTGGATACAGTCGTATCGCGATTTGCCTATTCTTGTCAATCAATGGGCTAACGTAGTACGTTGGGAGATGCGTACGCGTTTGTTTCTTCGTACTGCCGAATTTTTGTGGCAAGAGGGACATACCGCACACGCCACACAGGAGGAGGCTATGGAAGAAGCTGTTAAGATGTTGAATGTCTATTCGGATTTTGCGGAAAAATATATGGCATTGCCTGTAGTAAAAGGGATAAAGTCGGCAAATGAACGATTTGCAGGGGCTTTGGAAACATTTTGTATAGAGGCAATGATGCAGGACGGTAAAGCGTTGCAAGCGGGGACTTCACACTTTTTGGGACAAAATTTTGCAAAAGCCTTTGATGTTCAGTTTGTGAACAAAGAGAACAAACTTGAATATGTATGGGCTACTTCGTGGGGTGTTTCTACACGGTTGATGGGAGCTTTGATAATGGCTCATTCAGACAATAACGGACTTGTGTTGCCTCCAAAACTTGCTCCTATTCAGGTGGTGATAGTGCCTATTTATAAAAGCGAACAGCAGCTTGCCTCTATTGCCGATAAGGTAAATCCTTTGGTCGATAGGCTGAAAGAGCTGGGTATAAGCGTTAAGTTTGATACTTCCGACAATAAAAAACCGGGGTGGAAGTTTGCAGAATATGAGTTGAAGGGAGTTCCTATCCGTTTGGCAATGGGAGGACGCGATTTGGAAAACGGTACGGTAGAGGTATTCCGTCGTGATACTTTGCAAAAGGAGACAGTAGCTTTTGACGGTATCGAAAATCATATTGTAGGGTTGTTAGATGAAATTCAAGAAAATATTTATCGCAAAGCATTAGATTTCAGAGCTTCTGTAACTCGTAATGTCGATACGTATGAGGAGTTTAAGACCGAGATAGAGAAGGGCGGATTCGTATCTGCTCATTGGGACGGTACGACCGATACCGAAGAGCGTATTAAGGCCGAAACAAAGGCGACTATTCGCTGTATTCCCCTCGACCGTACACCCGAAAAAGGTGTTTGTGTACTTACGGGCAAGCCAAGCGAAGGAAGAGTCCTTTTTGCAAGGAGCTATTGAGTTTTAGTCCGCTATTGATTTGTTGTATGCGTATAGACATTTTGACACTTTTGCCCGAACTTCTCGAAAGTCCTTTGAATAACTCTATTGTAAAGAGAGCTAAGGAAAAAGGGTTGGTCGAAATAGTGGTTCATAATATTCGTAAGTGGTCGAAAGATACGAAACATTTTCGAGTAGATGATTATGCATTCGGTTTCTCGGCAGGTATGGTGATGCAGATAGAACCGATATTTCTTGCAATAGAAGAGTTGAAAAGGCAGCGTAAATATGATGAAGTTATTTTTATGTCGCCCGATGGCGAAAAATTCAATCAGAAGACAGCCAATACGCTCTCTCTGAAAAAAAATATAATTATTCTATGTGGTCATTATAAGGGTATCGATTATCGTATTCGCCAACATCTCATCGACCGAGAGATATCAATAGGCGATTATGTTCTCACAGGCGGCGAACTTCCTGCCGCAATAGTAACAGACGCAGTAGTAAGGCTTATTCCCGGGACTTTGGGTGACGAACAGTCGGCTCTTTCGGATTCTTTTCAAGACGGACTACTTGCTCCGCCTGTATATACGCGTCCCGCAGAGTTTAACGGTTGGCGGGTGCCGGATATATTACTTTCGGGTAACGAAGCAAAAATTCGTGATTGGGAGTACGAACAAGCTTTGCAACGAACCCAAAGGCTTCGCCCCGATTTGTTGGAATGATTTTTATTAAAAAAACAACTTAAAAAGACTCAATATTCAAAAACTGTAATTCATAATTAAACATATATGCTTACATTAAAAAATATAATAGAGAATAGGGATTTGGTAATAAAAGGTTTGCAAAAAAAACATTTTAATAATGCCGAACAAATAATAGACGAAATCATTGGTATCGACAATGAACGCCGTAATACACAAAAAGAACTTGATGCCAATTTGGCGGAGCAAAATAAGATAGCCAAACAAATAGGTGCTTTGATGGCACAGGGCAAAAGGGACGAAGCCGAACAAGCAAAGATTAGGACAGCACAATACAAGGAGCAGGGCAGACAGCTGAATGAAAGACTTAATGAGATTGAAAATGACTTGAAAGATAAGTTGTTGCAGGTACCCAATATCCCCAATATTCGAGTCCCCGAAGGGCGTACTGCCGAGGATAATGTCGTGGAGCGACAGGGGGGCGAAGTACCTTCTCTATCATCAGATGCTATGCCTCATTGGGATTTGGCTAAACGTTACGACCTAATAGATTTTGAACTTGGCGTAAAAATAACGGGAGCAGGATTTCCCGTATATAAAGGCAAAGGAGCAAGACTTCAAAGGGCTTTAATCAACTTTTTCCTTGACGAAGCACGAAATGCGGGATATTTGGAAGTAGAGCCTCCGTATTTGGTTAATGCCGATTCCGGTTATGGTACGGGTCAGTTGCCCGACAAAGAAGGGCAGATGTATCATGCGGTGGCAGACGACTTGTACCTGTTGCCTACTGCTGAGGTGCCTGTTACCAATATATACCGCGATGTTATTTTGCAAGAAAAAGATTTACCTCATAAAATAACGGCTTACTCGGCTTGTTTCCGTCGTGAGGCAGGTTCGTACGGCAAAGATGTGCGTGGTCTCAATAGGCTACATCAGTTCAACAAGGTGGAGATAGTACGTATCGATACTCCCGAACATTCATATCAAAGTCTCGAAGAGATGGTATTGTATGTAGAAAACCTTGTTCGCAAGTTAGAACTCCCGTATAGAATACTGCGTCTTTGCGGAGGAGATATGTCTTTTACATCGAGCCTTACTTTCGACTTTGAGGTATTTTCGGCAGCACAACAGCGTTGGTTGGAAGTCTCTTCGGTATCCAACTTCGAGAGTTATCAGGCAAATCGTCTGAAATGTCGTTTCAAAACCTCAGAAGGCAAAACCGAACTTTGCCATACTCTAAACGGGAGTGCTTTGGCTTTGCCCAGAATAGTAGCGGCTTTGCTCGAAAATAATCAAACCTCGCAGGGTATCAGGATACCCAAGGTGTTGGTACCTTATTGCGGATTTGATATGATTGACTGAAAATTGTTGATGATTCGAGTGGCTGTGGATTGATAATTATACCTATTTATAAGAGATTGTCTATCTATATTTTGTTTTTGTATATTTTGTATTTTCAGTTTTAAATCCGCATAGTCGCAATTTCTGAAAAAGGCAACAGGCATATTTGCATAGATTTCTTTAAATACATCAATATCGGACAGTATGACAGGTGTACCCAAATACAGGGCTTCTAAGGGTGGAATACCAAAGCCTTCGTATCGGGAAGGTTGTATCAGTGCCTCTGCATTTGAAATTATGGAATAGAGGTGTTCGTTACTTTTGATTCTGCCTGACAGTATGATATTTTTATTTGAACTCATCTTTTTGTAGTTTTTTTTGTCGGCAGTCTTTAATCCTTTTACGTCTCCAACGATTATTAGTTTCTTGTCTAATCCGGACAAGGCATCTAACAATATGTCTAATCCCTTGTGTTTCTTTATATTGCCGATGTACAACAAGTATCTGAAATCATATTCGCAACTATGTTTTTTTTCGTCAAATTTTAGTAAATCTACATTAATACCATTATATGCCACTATTATTTCTTTATCTGTTTTATAGTGTTTTCGGATTCTGTCTTTGGTGAATTGCGATACGGTGAATATTTTTTTTGCCTTTTTGATGGCTCTTTTAAGGCTTATATACCGTATAAAACGACCTATTTCTCCGCTAAAATCTTTGTAATCCAAAAAGACAACATCGTGTATTGTGATATATACGGGTATTTTAATCCCTAATGGTATATTGAAGTTTGGAGAAAAAAATATGTCGCAATCATTAACTGCTTTTGTAGGGAAACATAATAATTCTTTTGTAGAAAAAATAGGAGCATCATATTCTATTATTTGACAATTACTTTTGCTGATATCCAGCTCTTCTTGTATAATATCCCTTTTGCCTATTAAAACCCATTGATAATTGTTTAATTGTAACCAATATATCAAAATGTTTTTCAGATAGGTGCCGATGCCGCTTTTTTGTAACATTCTGCAATCTACGGCAATTTTTTTTATCTCAATATCTTTTCCCATAATTTTACGATAGGTGTAAGTTCAAATTTTTTTGCTGCAATTATGGCATTTGCCGAGTATTCTTGGATTAATGATGGGTCTTGCGTCAGTCTGTCAATAGCTTTCGATAGAGCAGCGGTGTCGTTTTTGGATACCAATAGTCCTGTTTTCTCGTTTTCTACAATATCTCCGGGACCTGTTTCGCAATCGAAGCTGATTATCGGTAAGCCCATATACATAGCCTCTATTAATACCAATGGCAATCCTTCAAATCTTGATGACATTACATATATAGAGGCTTTTTTGTATATCTCCGTTATTTGCGAATCGGGAGGCAGTATATCAATACTTTCATTAAGGTTATAGTCGGCAATTTGTCTTTTCATATCTTTTTCCAATGTGCCTTCTCCTACAATTTTCAATCGCCAGTCATTGTTTCTACAACTACATTGTTTCCATGCATCTATCAACATATCAAATCCTTTTTGTCTTTCAAATCTGCCTATGGATAGAATTACTTTTTCTTGTAAAGTTGCTTTTTCGTCAGATTCGATTGTAATTGGGTTTGGTATTGTTATTACATTTTTTGCTTTGAATTTGTTTTTGAATATGTTGGCATCTGTTTGTGTAAGAGTTACTATCCGAGAGGCAAACATTGAAGCCAGCTTTCGGGCTAAAGGCGATGTGATGATATTCCAATTTATATTTGCATTAAAATGTTCCCATGTTATTACCTTTACTTTTGTAAAAAAAGTAGCGGGAATACTCATTAACGACATTGCACTGCACACATCAATTACCTTGTTTATTTTGTTTTTAGCTATTAAATGTTTGAGTTTTATGATGTTGATAGGAAATCTCAAATAGATATTGGTCGCGGGTTTGGAGCAGAGGTAAAGCACCTTGATTTTGTCATCTAACCTGAAAAAAGGTTCTCCTCCGTTATGTATAGCAATAATTGTAACATTATAACCGATTTTTACCAGCTCGTTGGCTAATAAAGAGGTTATGCGTTCTGTCCCTGCCGGTCGATTTAATGAGTTTATAACGAAAGCTATATTCATATATGAAGGCGTATTTTAAGGATTAAATATTTTAAATAATTCAACTTGAAAAAATGCGAACTCATTTTGTATATATTACAATTTAACTTGAATAACGATTTTAATTGAAATATTTTATTGGTTTTTTGTATAAGATTTGAACCGATTAGATTATTATTGTGTTGCCTGTATAGTATTATGCTTTCGGGGATGGGTTTTATAATTCCTTTGTGTTTGGCAACACTTAGGGCTATCCACCAATCGTGCATTATTGCATCATTTTGTATGGGTAGGCATATATCTTTTGTTTTTTTATTGAAAACCATTGTACAGCCTAATATTCTGTTTGCCACACACAGAATATCGGGATTTCCGAATGTGTCGGGGTTTTGTTTGGTGTGTAGGAATATTGACGGTATTATTATGTTTAGATTTTTATCTACAACTTTGGCATCGGAGAATATCAGAACAGGCTTGTTCGGATTGTTCGCTTCTATCTGCTTTATCTTATTGATGGATATTTCTACTTTGTTGGGTAGCCAAATATCATCTTGGTCTGCGATGAATATATATTCTCCTTTTGCTTGCGATATCGCTGTCTCGAAATTTTTTATTACTCCTTTTCTTTTGTCGTTTTTTATCAGTATGATACGACTGTCTCCGAAAGAAGAGATGATGTTTGTTGTATCGTCGCTCGAACAGTCGTCCGATATTATGAGTTCGTCTTTATCGTCCAACTGTGATAAGATTGATGCTATTTGTTCTTTAATGAAAAGTTCTCCATTATAGGAAGCTATACAGACTGATATCATCATTTGTTGTTTTTTAAGTATTCTTTTTTGAAGTATAAAACTGCTTTGTCGATATTGGTTTTTTTTATCTCTGCTTCGCTTCGGTTGATACGCGAAAATAGCGTAGTTGCAGCCAAAACCTTTGATTTGCTTTTGGTCTCTACCAAATATAAACCTCTTGCATATATGAATGCAAAACAGAACAATGCGATTACAAGGGTTTGTTTTATGAATTTCACTTTCAGTTTTGTTCGCGATAGTTCGTTGATTATAAATACGATAATCAGAGGAGAGAAGAAAGACCTTACTCTATTTAGGAAAAACCAATATTTATAGAAAATGGCTATAATCAGAAAAAAAGATAAAATCAATACATAAAAACGCTTTTTGTCATTGTCCGTATTGATGCTGTATTGATATAAACATACGAATGTTATGCAGTAAAGTATAAAAATTATTTGAAAACTGTTTTCTACATCGAGGTGATGCGAAATGGAATTTATGGTAGTGTCGGGTATCGGTAAGATGGTTGTTAGAAAAGTGAGTATGTCGCCGAAAGAGATAAAAATACCCGATATTATTATTAAGCATAGAGTTAGGTAGTAATTTCTCGAATATTTTATGGTTGGAACAAATAAAACAATAAAACTCAAAATAGCAACAAATATCGCCGATTTATGGAAAAATACGGAAATAACGATGTATAAAAGGTATTTGATATATTTTTTTTCGAGAAAAGCAAGTATGCCCAATATAAAAAGCGATACGGCAATGGCTTGTCTGAACTCAAAAAATAGAATATTGGCTTCGAATACGGTTAATGCGAATAGAGCCGTTATTCTATAATTTTCTATATGTTTGAAACATTGATATATCGAATAAAAGTA
>JBGXXV010000077.1:0-2705 GCA_041814825.1 Bacteroidota bacterium
CTTAAAAGCCATCTGATAACCAAGATTTTTAATATCATCAAGGAATTGGGCGGTTTTGGCAACTCCCGCATTTTCGATTACGTTACCGATAATATCTCTAAGCGATTTTTTGGTAAAAAGTTCGTTGATAAACGATACCTCTTTGGGACGATACTTATTTACAATAATACGTCCGACGGTAGTGTCTTTCACTATTTTGGTTACCTCATTGCCCTCCGCATCATACTCTTTGACACGAACATTGACTCTTGCATGAATATCTACTTTACCTTCATTGAGGGCTATTACGGCCTCTTCGGGCGAAGCGAAAGTCATTCCCTCGCCTCTGGCTCCGGGCAGTTCTTTTGTGATATAATAAAGCCCAAGCACCATATCCTGCGAAGGAATAGTGATAGGAGCCCCGTTTGCAGGGTTCAATATGTTGTGCGAACCGAGCATAAGGAGTTGTGCTTCCAGAATAGCTTCATTGCCCAATGGCAAATGTACAGCCATCTGGTCGCCATCAAAGTCGGCGTTGAACGCCGTACAAGCAAGCGGGTGAAGTTGTATGGCACGCCCTTCAATCATCTTGGGTTGGAATGCCTGAATACCCAATCGGTGCAATGTCGGAGCACGGTTGAGCAAAACAGGATGCCCTTTCATAACATTTTCAAGAATATCATAAACAACAGGGTCTTTGCGGTCAATAAATTTCTTTGCGGATTTTACTGTCTTAACAATACCTCTTTCTATTAGTTTTCTAATAATAAAAGGCTTATAAAGTTCCGCTGCCATTTCTTTCGGCAATCCGCACTCTCCCATTTTCAGTTCGGGACCGACTACAATAACCGAACGGGCAGAGTAATCGACGCGTTTACCCAACAGGTTTTGACGGAAACGCCCCTGTTTACCTTTCAAGCTCTCCGACAAAGATTTAAGCGGACGAGTGGAATCAGCTTTTGCGGCAGCTGCTCTTCGCGAGTTGTCGATAAGGCTATCAACAGCCTCCTGCAACATACGTTTTTCGTTACGAAGAATCACTTCGGGAGCTTTAATCTCTATCAAACGTTTCAGGCGGTTGTTTCTGATGATTACACGACGATAAAGGTCGTTCAAATCCGAAGTAGCAAACCTACCGCCATCAAGAGGCACAAGGGGTCGCAACTCCGGTGGAATCACAGGCAATACCGTCAATATCATCCATTCGGGCTTGTTTGGAACCTTCGAGGCACGGAACGACTCTATCACGTGAAGTCTTTTAAGAGCCTCTGCCTTGCGTTGTTGCGAGGTATCGGTATCTGCTTTGTTACGAAGTTCGTAAGAGAGCTTATCCAAATCCAAACGCGAAAGCATTTCGCGAATGGCTTCTGCTCCCATTTTTGCAATAAATTTATTCGGGTCGCTATCTTCAAGCAAATAGTTGTCTTTCGACACTTTATCCATAATTGCAAGGTATTGGTCTTCATCGAGCAAATCACCCACAGCCAATCCCTCTTCATTATTTTCCAAAGCACCGAGTTGGATTATCACATATTTCTCGTAATAAACGATAGAATCGAGTTTTTTGGTGGACATTCCCAAAAGATACCCAATCTTATTGGGTAACGAATGGAAATACCATATATGAGCCACCGGAACGGCAAGCTGAATATGTCCCGAACGGTCGCGTCTGACTTTTTTCTCCGTAACTTCCACTCCGCAACGGTCGCAGACAATACCTTTATAACGAATACGTTTGTATTTGCCGCAATGACACTCGTAATCGCGGACAGGACCAAAGATTCGTTCGCAAAAAAGTCCGTCACGTTCGGGCTTATAAGTACGATAGTTGACCGTCTCGGGTTTGGTAACCTCGCCATTGGAATTTTCCAAAATCTCTTCGGGCGAAGCAAGACTAATCGTAATTTTTTTCAGATTACCTTTCAGTTTATTATCTCTTTTTATTGACATAATTATATGTTTATGTTTTTATATAAAAATCTATTATTAAAAAATTATTTAAGAGCATACATTTTGCGAATGTAATATATTATCACAGTGATTAAAAACAACATAGATATCGGCATATACCATTCCGATAATCCGTCTATTCTGCCATTAGCAACCTCGATGGTATTGTAATTCAGATAACCAAATGTCGCAATAAGTATCAGTTTTACCAACCTTATACATTTTATCCCCAAAGCATATAGGCTATCCCTGTTTTCATCGGTTATAGCCACAGGGAAGCTATATATCGTGGGTTTGGTTTGCAAAAAAGTCATTGTAATATACATTATTATATTTATTACAGCAACAATTATTAATGTATATTTACTTCCCCAACCATCAACTTCGCCGGACAAATTGTAATGTGTCGGTATAACCTCAGGCAGACCCGAATAAGCCATTGCTGTAATCACTATCGAGGCAACAAGTATCAAGGCAGCGACAATCTCCACAATGCGGTCGGTCAAAGATGTTTTTATTTTGGGCAAAGACATTATTAGCCGATTATATTGTTATACTAATGATAATATTTTTATAATTGGTTGGACAACGATACAACATTCTATTATCCAACCGGTTACTCATCAATCAAGTTTTACACTCAGACCCAATCCACGCAATTCGTGAAGAAGTACATTGAACGATTCGGGCAATCCGGGTGTAGGCATAGGTTCGCCTTTTACGATAGCCTCGTATGTTTTGGCTCTACCCACCACATCGTCGGACTTAACGGTCAA
>JBGXXV010000078.1:0-6151 GCA_041814825.1 Bacteroidota bacterium
ATGTGGGTCGAGCCGAAAGCGTGCCGCAATTCTTTTCTTTGCCTACTTTCTTTTTCTTATCAAGAAAAGAAAGTAAGGGCGGGGTTTGGGGCGGATAGCCCCAACCTAAACCAGAAAAAACGAGATTGGAGCTTTGTTATCATTGATATATCGGACAACAATGAAATTTTATAAACAAAAACTTTTATCGGACACTAATAATTTTTTTTATTGAAAAAATAATAGTAACTTTACAAAATTATAACTATTATCGTAATTATCTAATTTTCAAACAAATAAAATAATCAAAACAATGAAAGTATTAGTTTTAAACTGTGGGAGTTCGTCTATCAAATATAAACTTTATGATATGAGCGAAAACAAAGAATTGGCTTCCGGGGGGATAGAAAAAATAGGTTTGCCCGATTCATTTTTGAAGTTTAACACAGACAATAACGAAAAAAAAATAATAAAACAGGAAATAGAAGAACATACGGCAGGTATAGAATTGATACTAAAAACATTGACGGATTCACAATACGGAGCGGTCAAATCTCTAAACGAAATCGATGCCGTAGGACATCGAATTGTTCACGGAGGCGACAAATTCAAATCCTCTGTTATCATCAATCAAGAAGTTATCAACAATATAGAGAAATGTGCCGATTTGGCACCATTACATAACCCGGCTAATCTTAAAGGGGTTTATGCCATACAAAAGATATTACCCAATATACCGCAGGTAGCAGTATTCGATACTTCGTTTCATCAAACAATGCCACAATACGCATACATGTATGCCCTTTCATACGATTATTACGAAAAATATGGCATTCGGCGTTACGGATTTCATGGCACATCGCACCGATATGTTGCCAAACGTGCCTGTGAGTTTTTGGGCTTGCGTCTCGAAAACTCGCGTATCATCACCGCACACATCGGCAACGGAGGTTCTATTACTGCTATCAAAAACGGCAAATCAATCGACACCTCGATGGGTATGACCCCTGTCGAAGGCTTGATGATGGGTTCGCGAAGCGGTAATATCGACCTTGGTATTCTTACATACCTTATGGAGAAAGAGAATCTTTCGACCCAAGAAATCAACGAAATTATCAACAAAAAGAGCGGTTTGCTCGGTATTTCGGGTGTGTCGTCTGATATGCGTGATATCGAAGCTGCCATTGACAAATGCAATATCCGTGCAAAGCTGGCTTTGGATATGTACAAATACTACATACTCAAATACATAAGCGGATATATAGCAGTACTTGGAGGAGTAGATGCAATAGTATTTACAGGAGGAGTTGGAGAGAATCAACCTCTTATGCGTAAATATGTTTGCGATAGTCTTGCTTTCTTAGGGGTTGATTTCAATAACGATTTGAACGAAAAATCTATGGGACGTGAAGTAGAACTCTCTTTCCCGACATCAAAAGTAAAAGTTGCCGTTATCCCCACTAACGAAGAATTAGCAATAGCTATCGACACAAAAGAATTGATTGAGTGTTGATTGTATCTGTCTTATATAATCGACTATATCTTACTCATTGAGATAAAATATAGTCGATTTTTTTATCTCTCCACCAATTGCACAAACGAAAAATTATATCTAACTTTGTTTGATTTTTTTACTAAAAAAATCAAACAGACAATAACTTTTATGATGAAATACAACGATTTAGACATGCGACAATGGCAACATCTGGATATAGATGTCAATTCGTTGTGGCTTATAGACGGACGAGATAGGAGCGGAAAACATAAAAATGTTTATCACGGAAATTTTATTCCTCAGATACCCAACCAATTAATACGGCGTTACACAAAAGAGAACGAAACTGTTTTGGATATTTTTATGGGTAGTGGCACAACGCTATTTGAGTGCGAAAAACTCGAACGAAATTTTATCGGTTTTGACATTAATACGGATATTGTCAATTATGTAGAAAATAAAATGCAGTGTACAAATAGCCATTTTTTTGCTATCAACCAATGCGATGTAACAAACAGCTATTGCTTTGATACTGCTATGGCGCAATCGCTCAAAAGCATAAATGTTAACAGCGTGCAATTTTTGATAATGCACCCTCCGTATATGGATGTTGTCAAGTTTACCGACAAACCAGAAGATTTGTCGCAAATAGGCGATTTAAATACATTTGTAAAAACATTTAATAGAGCTATTTCGAATGCTATCAAATATTTAGACACCAATAGGTATTTTGCAATAGTGATTGGCGATGTATATAAAAATAGAGAAGTCATTCCTTTAGCTTTCTACGTTATGGACAATATCAAACGTAGTTTCAAAGTGAAATTAAAGGGTATTGTTGTAAAAAATATTGAGGGCAATCGCGGAAAGTTGGGCAAAAACGGTATTTGGACTTATAGAGCACTAAATAGTGATTATTACATATTTAAACATGAATATATTTTAATTTTTAAAAAAGGTTGATTATGGGTAATATAACATTAAAGTTAGAGATTAAAACAGCACAGAAGATTTTTGGTAATGTAAAATTTGCTGAGGATTATTTATTACGTTTAAAACAAAAAAAACAAATAAATAATTTAAAATATAAAACCATATCTCGAGGCAAAAATAAAGGGCTTACTTCTTTAAATATGAGTTCAAACGAGCTTTGGAAATGTGTTGTAGATAGCTGGGATTATGAAGAAAGTAAGACTATTATTCGGGAAATGTTTACACAAAGCCCCAAATATCAAATAGGAACAAATGCCACCCAAGTAATAAAAATTTTAAATGACGAATGGGTTAATTTGGGCTTCGGAAAATTATTATGGCCTTTTTCACAAGGAGGATTTGATGAATACGTTCAACAAGTAAACACTCAAGAAAAAGACAGGTGTGATAAGGATGAAGACGTTAAGAAAGCTGCTGTGAAATATCGTAGAATTAAAGAAATAAACACAGTTAGAAATGATTTTATAGAAACTTTGATTTTTCAACAAAATGAAAATATTATTCCCACTTTAAAACATAACAGAGGAGTTGATTTTTTCATTAATGGAGTTTCTTTTGATCAAAAAGTAGCCAAAAGCCCTACAAAAGAATTTAAGAACGCATTTGGGGATAATTGGAGACAGCATGCTATAGATAATCCTAATACTGTAGCGGAATATCTTTATAAATATCAAGATGAAGGCAGGTTCGGAGCAGATTCAAGACTATTGATTGTATATATAGATGAAAATGTATCAACAGAAAGAATTATTTCTATTATTTCCAACGTTGACTTAACAACACCTGCAAAAATCAAATTCAAGTACAAACATAAATCTATTGGAATCAAAGAATATGAAGTGGATTGCTTTATAATTTTACTACATAATTAAGTTAATAATGAACTACATAGGCTCTAAGTATAAACTCTCGGATTTTATCAAACAATCGGTTTACTCTGTTGTTGGTAACGATTTGTCAGATATGGTTTTTTGTGACCTTTTTGCTGGTACTGGCATAATAGGTAGAATCTTTAAACCTGAGGTTAAGTCGGTAATTAGCAACGATATAGAGTATTATTCTTACGTGCTTAATCGTAATTATATCGAAAATCATATAGCTTTCGAATATCAGTCGCTTATAGAGGAACTAAATGAAATAAAAGGTGTTGAGGGTTTTGTTTTTGCCGAATATTCAGAAAACGGAACAAGTGGTAGGCAATATTTCTCGGAGTATAACGGAAAAAAAATTGACGCTGTCCGCCTAAAAATTGAAGAGTGGAAAAAAAACAATCAAATAACCGATAATCAATACTTCTTTCTTTTAGCATCACTCTTAGAGAGTGCCGATAAGGTAGCCAATACAGCATCTGTCTATGGGGCTTTTTTGAAACATATAAAAAAATCGGCTCAAAAAAATATGGTTATCGAACCTGCCATTTTTACCCCCAACGACAATTCTCACAAAGTATTTAATATTGATAGTAATGAACTTATAAAAAAAATAAGTGGTGATATTTTGTACCTTGACCCACCATATAACACTCGTCAATATGGGGCAAACTATCACCTGCTAAACACTATTGCAAAATATGATAATTTCACCCCAAAAGGTAAAACCGGACTTCGCAGTTATCAAAAATCGAGCTATTGTATCAGACAGTCTGTAAAACAGTCGTTTGAAGAGTTGATAGCAAATGCCAAATTTAGATATATTTTTTTGAGTTATAATAACGAAGGATTGATGAACAGCCAAGATATTAGAGCTATATTATCGAAGTACGGCAGATATGATTTGACATCTACCGACTATCAGCGTTTTAGAGCCGACAAAGACACGAATAGAAATCATAAAGCCACATCAACCATCGAGTATCTGCACCTAATTGAGCGAAATTAGCTAACGCTTGTAAACATACCAATTGCACAAACGAAAAATTATATCTAACTTTGCTTGATTTTTTGGGGAGTGTCTTGTTTGTGATTATTCTCAAAAAAAATATAGATATATTTTTGTAATACACGGATATAAAAATGAATAATAAACCTGATTTCAAAGAAGTATTTCCTGCCGATTTTATTTCGGAGGGGGTAGACCAGACACGCGGTTGGTTTTTTACGTTGCATGCCATAAGTACTATGATTAGTGGTAATGTAGCTTTCAAAAACGTAATCTCAAACGGCTTGGTATTAGATAAAAACGGAAATAAAATGTCGAAACGTTTAGGCAATGCCATAGACCCTTTTTCTACGATAGAGACCTATGGTTCAGACCCATTGCGTTGGTATATGATGACCAATGCCTCGCCTTGGGACAATCTTAAATTTGACATTGAAGGTGTAGAGGAGGTACGTCGTAAATTTTTCGGCACTCTGTACAACACATATTCTTTTTTTGCCCTATATGCCAATGTGGACGGATTTACTCCTGCCGAACGGGAGATAGCCGTTTCGGAGCGTCCCGAGATAGACAGATGGATTATCTCTTTGCTCAATTCTTTGATAAAAGAGGTTACCGAACATTACGAAAATTACGAACCGACACGTGCAGGACGTGCCATACAAGATTTCGTAAACGACAATCTGTCGAATTGGTATGTACGTCTCAACCGCAAACGTTTTTGGGGGGGAGCTTACGACAATGACAAAATAGCTGCTTATCAAACTCTGTATCAGTGTCTTTTAGTTGTGTCCAAATTGATGGCTCCTATTGCTCCGTTTTATGCCGAACGCTTATGGCTTGACTTGAATAATTCGCAGGGCGATTCTGTTCATTTACAACATTTTCCGAAACATAATGAAGATTTTATCGACAAAAATCTCGAAGCCTGTATGCAGTATGCTCAGCAGATATCGTCGATGATATTGGCACTTCGCCGCAAAGCGGACAAAAAAGTAAGACAGCCTTTGCTAAAAGCAGTTGTACCGACAAACGACACTTCTACTTACGACCAAATAAAATATGTCGCCGAATTGATAAAAGCAGAAGTAAATATCAAAGAATTGGAAATACTATCGCCCGACGTAGAAATGGACAATATCATCAAAAAGATTAAGCCCAACTTCAAGACATTAGGCAAACGATACGGCAAACTGATGAAAGAGATAGCTGCTGTTGTTGCAACTTTCACAAATAAAGAGATAACACAAATAGAGAAAGAGGGCAAATATTCGTTTTCGTTGCCAAATGGCGAGACCATTCAATTGGAAGAGGCAGATGTCGAAATCACTACCGAAGATATGCCGGGCTGGCTTGTGGCAAACGAAGGCAAACTGACAGTAGCTCTCGATATAACCGTTACTCCGGCTCTTGAACGCGAAGGGATAGCCCGCGAACTCGTAAATCGCATACAAAACATAAGAAAATCAAATAATTACGAAATAACCGACAAAATATCCATAAAAATAGAAAAAAGCCCTAATATAAACGAGGCTATCGAAGAATTTAAAGAGTATATTTCGACTCAGGTATTAGCCAATAGTCTGGAACTCACAGATAATTTGGAAAAATTTGAAGCTCTTGACTTTGAAGACTATAAGGTAAATATTTGGTTGGAGAAAATTTAAAACGATGTACGAGCAAGAGATACACAAGAGGCGAACATTTGCAATCATATCACATCCCGATGCGGGCAAAACCACTCTTACCGAAAAAATGTTACTTTTCGGAGGGGCTATACATGTGGCAGGAGCGGTAAAATCGAAC
>JBGXXV010000079.1:0-3217 GCA_041814825.1 Bacteroidota bacterium
CACGAATAGGGAGTTTGTGTGTTTAAATGCACGAAGTTTTTATAAGACTTTGTTTAAAACAGTTATAAAAAATATGTCTCTTATAGCTGTTCGTCCGGCTTATTATACCTATTTGTATGTGAAACCAATAAAGCGTCAGTATAAAATCGGATGCGATGTATAGTTAAATTTTAAATTTTTTATCAAAAATTTCATTTAAGTTATTAAAAATAAAACAAATAGTTAAATTTTATAAATCAAAAAAAATGAAAACCCTAATTTTCTGTTTAAAACTGTCGGTATTGTCGATATTAATAACAAGCAGTACAATCTCCTGCACGCATTTAAAGATAACTGCTCCGCAGTTAAAAAACAACGACCAAAACGACACGATAATACGAAATAAACCTACTGTTATACCTATTCTATACAGTGTAACTCACAACGAATACGTCGATCCGTCGGATGGTAGCGTCGGATATCAAGTATATACCAAAGACGGAATACTTGTAGGAGCCGGAGTAAAAATAAGCCGAATGCCGGGTATAGTCCCCGACAAAGAGTATATTACCAACCAATACGGGGAATTTCGCGTTAGGGCAACCGACCTACCGATAAACAAACCTATTGCAGAGCGTACAGGGGCAGCTATGATAACATGGCAAAACAATCAAAGCGAATACTCAATGCCAAATACCATAGTACCAAACAGAGTAACGACACGTCTAACAGCCGAACTCGTCTATCCTCGACAGTATTCGTATGCACCTTGGATAAAAAGTGACATCAACAACCATTTCGTTGCAATCCACTACAAATACGAGCGGTGTATCAACGGTGTATGGACAGAATTCCCCGACGACTATCCTGCTCCCGAACTCAAAGTCGTAAAAATAATAGTCGCCTCCCAACCTCTCACGTTTGACAACGTGGACTCGTCGGCAGTGGTAGCAGAGAAATGGCAAGCTCTGCCACAAGGCGAATATGCTCGAAGCAAAACAATACTTATTCGCAGACCTGTGGTATTAACAGAAGCAGAAAAAATAGGCAACCCCGTTGACAACAATTGGCAAAACCTCAACAACAACCTGATAGAACTTAAAACAATAGAGTGGAACGGACGTACCAACTACTTCTCGGCATACGGGTTCAAAAATTTTTACGGCGAAAAGCCTCTTATGGATGCAGTAATACACGTCCCTGAAATATATCCGAACTTCGAGATAAAAGAGGTAAAAATACATCTCGCCGAAGGTATGAGCGAACTGTGGGGGAAAATATCGATACAAAACTATCCGATATATCTTAGCTATACCAAGCCGACAGCCCCACAAAACAAATGGGAAATAACGAAGATAATGCCTTCCGAGCTACTCGGCGAACGCTTTAAGAACAACAGCGGGGTGTCGCAAGTAAATCTCAGAATAGCAATGACAAAAACAGAGGCAAACAATTCGATAGGCTCTACAAGTATCGACAAAAGGTATAATAACGCCGATAACGAAACTCTAAACTTCCAACTCGGCTCGGCGTATGCCGACAATGCCATATTTACAACGATGTGGATTTACGACAGATACGGACGTATAACACAGGATACCGAAGACCGCCGAATATTAAGCAGAGCTTATCTGGCTTACCGTACTGTGCCTCTATATTTTTTGCGAAAAAGAGTGACAGGAATCTTTACGTCTTATTATCTCGAACAGATATATAACAACAGCAATACAGTGAACGTCCCTAAAAAATAGAAAATAAGAAATGAAAATACGCTTTTTGCTAACCGTAATAGCCACATTTATATTAATATCTCAATTGTGGGCATCAGAGCCTGTGTCCGACCAAAACTCGGCTTCAACAAAAAAAGCGTGGGAGTTCGGTCTGGGTGGCACACTGGTCAATTGGAGTCGAGTGTCTTTTATCGGCTTACAACAATCAAACCAACAGATTTTGTACGACCTTAGAGTAAATCATCTTATGGGAGGTGTCAATATTTACGTAGCCGGCGAACTCAATCAATCATTTTACCTATATCTACACGGCAATATCGGGTTGGACAAAAACGACGAAAGAGTAACCGATGATAGATACAGTAGCTTGTATCTGGGTGGACTTGGGCTACAATGGCGATTAAACCCACTATTCAAATCGGAATATGTAGAGCCGTATTTGTGTGTAGGGCTAAACCTGTTGCACAAAAACTTTCGGTCGGTTACCTCCGGTATTTTTAAAAACGACACAACGGGGCAATCTACATGGGAGGCTCTCGATATATGGAATCGTAATGGAACGGTAAGAGATAAAAATACTTTTGGCACTCTATCTATCGGAATAGGAATGAATGCTTGGCTAAACAACCATTGGGGCGTCGGATTACAGGGAGACTATATGATGCCGATAGAAAAAGGACTGCCGCGTTTTGCTCAATTTACACTACGTATGATGTATCGTATAGGTGGCAAAGATAAACTCCCCAAACCCATTGTTAAGTACGAAACAATAGAAAAAATTGTAGAGGTCGAAAAGATTGTAGAAGTGCCCTTAGAGACAGAAAAAATCGTAGAGAAACCGATAGAAGTCGAAAAAATTGTAGAAAAAGAGAGACTTGCATATATATACGATATGTTTGACAATATAAACTTTGAATTTGACAAATATACTCTTACAGCCGAATCGGAAATAATATTGGATAGGATTGCCGAAATACTAAAACATATGGAAGGACAACACTTCCTTATAACAGGACACACCGACGCTCGCGGCAGCGAAGCCTACAACAGGACATTGTCGAGCAACAGAGCAAAAGTCGTAATGGAAGCACTCGAAAAGAGAGGCATTCCGGTGAATATGCTCAAATCGCGAGGTGTGGGCAAGAGTTCGGTAGCAATGTCGGCAAGTGAGCCGGATGTTGTAAGGAAAGGCGATAGAAAAGTAACAATAGAGCGTATATTAAATATAGAATATTGGAACAAGCTCCCCAAGATGAATTGATTTTTAATATAAATGAATAATTGCTTTATTTGAGAAGGGTATTGGAGGTGACTGCAATACCCTTTGTTACGAATAGCACTTTTCATAATCTGTAAAATTACTTAACAGACGGCTGTTGGAATGTTTCATTGGGGCTGTCTGCCCCAAGTCCCGACATACTTTTCTTGTCTTGACACAAGAAAAGTATGCAAAAGAAAGTCAAGGCTGACGTTCCGAGCCGACCCACTGCGTGCTTGCTCGCTAAACG
>JBGXXV010000080.1:0-63399 GCA_041814825.1 Bacteroidota bacterium
CAAAGAGCAAACAATCTAAAAAAGATTTTTCACGATTTTTCGGGGTCTATCGGCTTAGTCTATAAAAAAGCATACCAAACTTGGCGTGCAAATATCGGAAAAAGTTTTCGTTATCCGTCGGCTAACGAACTCGCTTCCAACGGCATACATCACGGAGCATTCAGACACGAACAAGGTGACATCAATCTTCTACCCGAACAAAGCTATCAGTTGGATGTCGGATATGAATATTCCGACAAAAAATTCGGTTTCTCTGCAACACCTTTCGTATCCTATTTCTCTAATTATATATTTCTGGAGCCTACGGGCAATTGGTCTATTTTACCTCACAGCGGACAAATATACAGGTATCGACAGGCAGAAGTATGGCTTGGTGGCGGCGAAATATCCGCAAACTATGCGTTTGCTGCCGATTGGAAAACTTCGCTCGGTATAGAATATTTATATAACCTCAATATAACCGATGGCTATCCTCTTCCATTTTCGGTGCCGACCAAAACGACTTTTGACATAACTTACTCTTCAACCACCGAAGGTATATGCCAAAGCTACTATTTTTCGATGGGAGCAGACTATATTTTTGCTCAAAACCGTATCGCAAGGAACGAAGAGACAACTCCCGATGCACTATTATTAAACTTTTCGGCAAATGCTTTTTGGAAAATAGGCAAATGGGCATTCATAACTGATTTTCAGATACATAATATACTGAATACGGCTTATCTGAATCATTTAAGTTTTTACCGAAAGCTAAACGCACCTGAGCCTGGACGAAATATTCAATTAATAGTAAAAATACCATTCGGTTAATATGATTACGAATAATTATCACATAAAATATTAATTAAAAAACAAAGTAAAAAAATGAAAAAATTATTTTTAGTAAGTATTGTGCTATTAGGCACATTGGTATTTACATCGTGCGAACGCGAACCAAAAGACACCGAACGCCCTGTTATCGACCTAATAGGTCCGGAAGCTAAAGAAGCCATCAAACCGGGGAGCGATGTACATTTTGAAGTAAAATTTTCCGACAATATTGCCTTAGCTTCGTATAAGGTAAATATACACGGTAATTTTAAACCACACACACACATTATTGCCAGCAATGCCGAAAACGACTCGGTAATATTCGACAAAACCTGGTTGGAAGAAGATTTCATCAATGCAGGAGAAAGAGAAAGCATCAATGGCAAAAAGGAAGTTACCATACATCATCACAAAATAGTAATACCCGCTACTATTGACGGTAAACCCATCAAAGCAGGTCCATACCATTTTATGGTATATTGTACGGACAAAGCAGGCAACGAATCGTTTGTCGCCAGAGATATAACAATATCTTATTCTGCGGCCGATCACGACCATCACCATTAAAATAAATATTATTAATTTAAAAATTTTATAAACCATGAGAAACAAAATAATTATTAGCGTAGCCATTATTGCGGTGGCAATCAGTTCTTTTACCTCTTGTAATAAAGAAAATCCCATTTCCAAACCACCTGTCATCAAAAATTTGGAGCTAGGGATAAAAAACAGCCACGAAGCTTATATCGGAGCGGATATTCACATAGAAGCAGAGATTGAAGCAGAGAACAAAATTGATAAAATAACGGTAGAAATACATCAAAATGAAAATGGCGGTACAGAGATAAAAAAAGTGTATACCGAATTCAGCGGTCAGAGAAATACTAATTTTCACAAACACTTGGATATACCCAAAGATGCAAAAGAAGGCGAATATCATTTGCATTTCACAGTAACCGACCTATCCGGCAATCAAACCGATATCGAAGAGACTATCAAGATAAAAAAGATTAACGACACCGAAGCTCCCGTTATTACCATTTCGAATGCTCCCGAAAACGGCAAAACCTTTTCCAAAGGAGAAACAATAAGTATTTCGGGAACAATAAAAGACAACAATGCGTTAGGCGGACTACTCATTTCATTAGTAAAAGAGTCGGACAATATTGCCGATAAAGATGTTACAGGCAGAAACAAGTCGGTAATCATTATGCTACATACACACGATTTCGATAGTGCCAATTCTCATAATTTTTCTGCCTCTATCGTAGTAGGAGCCGAAAACGACAACAATATGAATCCTGCCCCGATAACGGGACAAAACCAGTGGCGAGAAGGGAATTATTATATCTTGGTAAAATCCAAAGATGCCATGGGTAATTCGGCTATTTCCAAGCGATACCCCATTATCCTAAATATCAACTAAATACGAAAGGCTGCCAAATACACATTGGCAGCTTTTTTATTTACAAAATCCGAAAATCGTTCACATAATCCGACTCTGTATAAAGTTGTATAAAATCAATTCTATTATAAATAAAATCAATCTACTATAATTTGTACGCACAACATATTTTGCATAATTTTGCAATCAAAATATTGTATAATTAATTAAAAATTCAAATAAATAAAAAATTTATGACAACTATTATCAATTCTATGCTTCCGGAGTTCAAACTCCAAGCATTCCATAATGGAGAATTTAAAACAATTTCTTCTGACGACGTAAAAGGCAAATGGGGAATATTTTTCTTTTATCCTGCCGACTTTACATTCGTATGTCCTACCGAACTGGAAGATATGGCAGACAAATACGCCGATTTTCAAGCTATGGGCGTTGAGGTTTATTCCGTTAGTTGCGACACTCATTTCGTACACAAAGCATGGCACGATGCATCGGATAGCATCAAAAAAATCAAATACCCTATGTTAGCAGACACCAAAGGAGACTTGGCAAGAGCATTAGGTGTAATGATAGAAGAGGAAGGAATGGCATATAGAGGCACTTTTGTAGTAAACCCCGAAGGACTGATTAAAATTGTAGAGATGCACGATAACGGAATAGGACGCGATGCAAGCGAACTGTTGCGTAAGGTAGAAGCCGCTCAGTTTGTAGCAACACACAGCGGAGAGGTATGTCCTGCCAAATGGCGAAGAGGGAGTGCCACGCTAAAACCAAGTATTGACCTTGTAGGAAAAATTTAATTTTCGTTGCCTGTAAAAAATTTATTAATTTTACAGGCAATTTTATTATAACCCATTATTAAAACATTCTAATATTATTAGGACAATATGCTTGCCAACCGACACATTACTCTAAGGGCTGTAGAACCCGAAGATTTGGAATTTCTGTACAAAATAGAAAACCAATCTTCGTTATGGCTGTACTCTGCTCGTAAAGAGCCTTATTCAAGATTCGCCATAAGGCAATACATAAAAAATTGCGACCAATCTGTCTTCGAGAGAGGACAATTACGGTTTATGATTGTATTGAATGACGAAAATGTAACTATTGGCACTATCGACATTTTCGATTTTGACTACAACAACCGAAAGGCTGAGTTCGGAATATTTATCGACTCGCAATATCGACACAACGGCTATGCTGCACAGGCAATCGAACTATTATCGTCGTATAGCAAAGATTTCCTAAACTTACATCAACTATATAGCTATGTAGAAAGCCAAAATAAAGCCTCTCGGCAGACTATGCTCAAATGCGGTTTTACACACACGGCAACACTAAAAGAATGGCTCTATTTTAGCTCAAAATACCACGACATAGATATTTTTCAAAAAATATTGTAATAAACGAAAGTATCCGCACCCTTCACAAAAGGATACGGATACCCATCAACAACTAAAATTTATTTTTTATGAAAAAATTTTTGTCAGCCACTATTTGAGGTTTACGACATAGTGCCTTATCGTATTATCTTTGGCTATACCGGTAACAAAAAGCACTTTGTCGGTATCTTCATTATTAATAGCCTCAGAATATATCGACGCTACATTATCGGTAGATGACACGGCTTTGTTGTTTATTTTTAGCACTATAAACCCTTTTTCTATACCTGCTTTGGCAAAAAGCCCACCTTTTTTTACATCTTGTACCAAGAGTCCTCCGTTATAGTTCAACTGTCGTTTCATCTGTGTAGGTAGCGGTGCGAGCTCCACTCCCAAATCGGCTATGCTCGCTCCCCTTACTATCTTTGTATTGCCATTGGTATTTTTTAGCCTCACTTTAAAGGTCTGCTCTTTGTTTTTTCTGTTTACAGATACACTAATCTCGTTGCCCGGACGATAGGCTGCTACTTGCTCTTGAAGTTCGGCAACAGATTTTACTCTCACACCATTAACGGCTGTTATTACATCTCCTACCTTAATGCCTGCCTCTTGTGCCGAAGAGTTTTCTTCTACACCTCCTACATAAACACCATCAAGTATCTGTATATCTTTCTCTTTTGCAAGTTTGTCGTCTATATTCGATATACGTACCCCAAGTACAGCTCTTTGTACGGTACCATACTCTTTGAGGTCGGCCACTACTTTGCTTACGATTGTGGTCGGTACGGCAAATCCATATCCCGAGTATGTACCCGTATTCGAAGCAATAGCCGTATTAATACCTACGAGTTCGCCCGCCATATTTACCAAAGCACCACCGCTATTACCGGGGTTTATAGCCGCATCGGTCTGAATAAAACTCTCTATTTTTCGCTCTGCGTTCAGAATGCTTATATCTCTGGCTTTAGCCGATACAATACCTGCCGTAACTGTCGAGGTCAGATTAAACGGATTACCTATGGCAAGCACCCATTCTCCGACTTTCAGATTATCCGAATTGCCCAAAACAATCGGTTGCAAATCCGTCGTCTCTATCTTTATAAGAGCAATATCCGTCGAAGGGTCTGCCCCTATTATTTTTGCTATAAATGTACGTTTGTCATTAAGGGTTACCTCTATTTCGGTAGCTTTATCTATTACATGATTGTTGGTTACGATATATCCGTCTGTCGAAATAATCACTCCCGAACCTGCTCCTGTTACGCTCTCGGGTTGAGAATATTCTTGTTGATTGGGTTGCCCGAAAAAGAATTCAAAAAACGGGTCATTAAAACCGCCGAAACCTCCTCCTCTACTCTGTACTTTCTGTTTTACCTTAACGTGTACCACAGAGTGTACCGTGCGTTCCGCCGCAACAGTAAGGTCGGTCTGCCCTATTTGAGTATTGGACATAGAAGCAAATTTTACGGGAGTATTTGCGTCTGTGGCAATACTTTTAGAATTGCTTTTATCAAAATTTCGATAAACTGTTACTGTTGCAATAGATGTTACAGAAGACAATACTATTGCACACACAATTAAAATTAAATTCTTTCTGCTCATAAAATTAAATTTATATTAATATTTATTTTTTTATTCTTTGTTGTTGAAGATTTAGATGGATATAAAAAAAAAGGTTTAATCCTATTTGTTAATTTTTGCACAAAAATAAATTAATTTACATTAAACCACAGTAAAAAATCACAAAAACGACAAACAAAAAGACTAAATTAACATTTAGACCGTTATTTGAAGTATATTCCGTTACAGCTTTAACACTGCCTGTTTGAACTGTTCGCCTCTATCCTGATAGTTTTTAAACAAATCGAAACTCGCACAACAAGGCGAAAGCAATACAGTATCGCCCTCTTTGGCTGTTTGATAGGCTTTTTCGACACATTGACGCATCGAACGGACTTCGTAATAAGGTATTGCATTGCCCACCCTATTTTTGCATCGAGAAAAAAACTTCACAAGCTTTTCATTATCAACCCCAAGAAATATCAAAGCACTCACTTTTTGACTAACCAATTCGACTATGTCGGTATAGTCATTGCCTTTGTCGGTACCCCCCAATATAAGCACCACCGGAGTATTCATACTCTGTAAAGCATACCAACAAGAGTTTACATTTGTCGCCTTAGAATCGTTGATATAACGCACACCTTTTACTGTGGCCACATACTCCATACGATGCTCTACTCCTTCGAATGTTTCGAGCGATTGCTTAACTATTGACTTATCTACATTCAAAATCGCCCCTACAAGCCCCGCCGCCATAGAATTATACAGATTATGATTGCCTTTCAGAGAGAGGCTGTCGGCATCCATTGTCAAAAATTGCGAACAGTCAATATTCTCTAAAACAAGACTATCTCCGTTTACAAAAGCTCGGTTATCCGTTTTACCCTTGTCGGTATTGCCGAAAGGCATCTGTTTGGCTCGAATGTCTCGTCTCCTTATTTCGTCGGTTACTACATTGTCGCCCGACCAAAATATAAAATAATCGTTGGCTGTCTGATTTTGCAAGATTCTAAATTTGGAATCCACGTAATTCTGAAAATCGTAATCGTAACGGTCTAAATGGTCGGGAGTAATATTGGTAATAATCGCTATATCAGCCTTAAAGCGATACATACCATCGAGCTGAAAACTGCTCAACTCCAACACATAATAATCAAAATTCGCTTCTGCCACCTGCCACGCAAAACTCTTACCCACATTACCGGCTAATCCTACGTTATATCCTGCATTCTTCAAGATATAATATGTGAGCATAGTAGTGGTAGTTTTGCCGTTAGAGCCTGTTATACAGACTGTTTTGGCATCGGTATAACGCCCCGCAAACTCTATCTCCGAAACCACAGGTATATTTTTCTCCGAGATAGCCTTGATAATAGGCGCTTTATCGGGGATACCCGGACTTTTGACAACTTCTATCGAAGTGTATTCGTTTGTCGTCGACAACAAATTCCAAACCTTATCGTGTGTATTCTCTTCAAAAGATATGTTACGCGAAATAAGTTCATCGCGATACTCCGATTGTATTTTGCCAAAATCGGACACAAACACATCAAACCCCTGTTTTTTTGCTAATATAGCGGTACCGACACCGCTTTCGCCCGCACCGAGCACTATTATTCTGCTTCTTTTGTTCATCTGTTAAAAATAAAAATGGAGACAAAGTTACTATTTTTACCGCTAAATTTATTAATTTTGTTCGTTTTAAACCCAGAAATATGAACTATCTACACAATATAGCATTAACTTTTATCAAAGGGATTGGTTCGATTGGAGCCAAAAACCTTATTGCCACCTATAAAGAAGCGGAAAACATTTTTAAAGAAAAATCGCACATATTGGCAAAAATTGCTCGAATAGGTCAGGTTTTGAGCGACCAAAATATCAGAGAAGAGGCTCTAAGGCGGGCAGAGACCGAAATCAACTTTGCACTCAAAAACAACATCAAAATACATTATTACCTCGACCAAACCTATCCGTATCGCCTCAAAGAGTGCGACGACGCTCCGATAATACTATATCAGTCGGGTAATATCGACCTCAATTGCGGACATTTGCTTGCTGTGGTAGGCACCCGCAATATCACTCCGTACGGCAAAGAGCTTACGAGCAATCTGATAAGCCAAACCGCCACATATCAGACAAACACAACAATCGTAAGCGGATTGGCTTACGGCGTAGACGGATTGGCTCATCGAATGGCCATAAAAGAGAATATACCGACGGTAGCAGTTGTGGCACACGGACTGGATACGCTATATCCTTCCCAACACAAAGGTTTAGCCGCACATATTATCGAAAAAGGAGGTGCAATAGTTACGGAATACCCGTCAAGCACAATTCCCGATGCGCCTAATTTTGTACAACGAAATCGCATAATAGCCGGTATGAGCGATGCCACAGTAGTGGTAGAAAGTGCCTGCAAAGGAGGGGCTTTGATTACAGCCGATGCCGCCAACAACTACAACCGCGACGTATTTGCCTTTGCGGGACGTGTCGATGACACTTTTTCGGAAGGTTGCAACAATCTAATTAAAAATCATCAGGCTCAGATGATTACCTCAGCAGACGATATATTCAAGATGATGGGTTGGGTACAAAATCATAAAAAACCACAAGCCGAACTCTTCGTCGAACTAACCGAAGAGGAACAAAAAATAGTATCTATCCTACGCCGAAATGCAATAAATGCCAATGAATTAAGTCGCGAAGCAGGGATTCCTATCCAAAAACTCATATCTATGTTGATACTATTAGAGTTTAAAGGAGTGGTAACGGCTCTACCGGGCAACATATATAAGGCATAGCCCCCTTGACCTATTACTACAACAAAAGCCACCTTTATTGTAAGTGGCTTCTGTGATTCAGCTGGGGCTCGAACCCAGGACCCCATCCTTAAAAGGGATGTGCTCTACCTGCTGAGCTACTGAATCAATAAGAGCAGTTTTTCACTACTTCCGTCAATTCGGACTGCAAAGGTAGTATTTTTTTTTTATATACAAACCGAAAAAACATATTTTTTGCAATTTTATTACAAAAAAACACACTTCTACAACCGCAAAATCCTAAATAACAAAAACTTAACTACAATATTTTTTTTTTCAAAAAACAATGATTTCTATTAAAACTTCAAAGAAAATTTTCTGCCCAATTCATCTACCGCATAATATTTATTTTTCTCTATCAACAGAGCAGACGGCTTGTTTTCTCCTATTTTTCTTTTTCTTAGCACATCTATATTCAAAACTTTACCTTCATAATAGCTGCTAATCTCATCTACAACCGTATGTCCTACCACAATCCTATTCACTCCGTAAAACTTACAAATAGCAGAGATATCCGACTGTGTCGCCTGCTTATAGAGACCTTTTTTGTGGTCTCTAAAATATCCTCGATACCACAAAGGACTTTCCGAGTCTATGTATGCAGAAAGTTTATCGTCTTTGCTGTAACCATTGTCGTCATAAAAATCTTCGCCGGGTTTGTGCAAAGCAAGTCGCGTATTGTTATTTATAGACTCTATATTCTCTTTGTTTGAAGCAAAACGAGGGCTTACTCCTGCATGCACGAAAAGTATGTCATTGATGATTTCGATTACATTTTTACTCCTTAGCCAACGACCTAATTCGGTATTAAGGCCATACAAGTCTTCGTAAGGTATTTGTAAAATATTGGCAAGAGCCAAATATTTTTCATCTACATATCTGGCATCGCCTTGTATATTCATTAATTCGTGATTGCCCAAAATAAAGTGAACCTTACCCCCGTTGCTTTCCGCTTCGTTTTCGAGTTTGTAACAAAGCCATAGTAGGGCAGTAACATCAGTGCCTCTATCGAAGAAGTCGCCAAGCAGGACCAAATGCCCTTTACCGAAGCTCCAACTTAGATTACTTGTAATAACATCATTTTTAATAAGAATAGCTATAAACTTGTCAAAATCTCCTTCCACATCAGATATGACAAATATTTTTTCATCAGTTCTATATTTATATTCGGGAGGATTGTTGGTATTGTACTTGGATATCTCAAAGTCTATGCCCGATACCGCCGATGTAATACGCAATATTGATTTGTCGTCTATTATACTGTCTGTTACAGTATTATTCGCATCTACGCAAATCATTCTCTTCTTATTGTTTGCGTCAAACAAATAGAGTTTGTCCACACCGTTGAGTTTGTAAGATTCATATTGCTTGTCGTAAGATTGTGATTTGTTATTTGTATCCAAAGGTTGTTTCGGACTGTAAAGTTCGAGATTGATATTTTCTCTGTTTTGTCGGTTAAAATCCTTATCGACAAAACCATACGACAAACACAGTAATAGAAAGCCTCCTAATATAATTATTAATAGTCTTGATTTTTTCATATTTTTTAGAAAACAAACATTTTTAATTGTGATAAACACAAAGGTAAGTAAAAATATTTTGGTATGCTGATATTATACGGTAATTTCTGCAAATAAAATAGTAGTTTTTTTATTACTTTTGTCGGCAGTTATTGATTATGAATGTAAAAGCGATTACAGAGGAGATTATAAACAAAGCCTTAGAAATAGGTTTTTCGGCATGTGGAGTAACTGATACAGAACCTCTTTATGCCGAAGCCGAACATCTTAAAAATTGGCTTCAACTTGGTTATAACGGTACGATGAAATATATGGAAAATTATTTCGACAAACGTCAAAATCCCTCTCTTTTGATAGAAAATTCAAAATCTGTCATCGTTGTTTTGCTAAACTATAAACCGTCAAAGATAATTCCGACAGACAAACCACAAGTATCAAAATACGCCTACGGCACAGATTATCATTTTGTAATTAAAAACAGACTGACACAACTACTACAACGGATACAAAAAGAGATTGTACCCTGTCGGGGTATTGCTTTTGTGGATTCGGCTCCTGTATTGGAAAAAGCCTTAGCCGTAAAAGCCGGTCTGGGTTGGATAGGTAAAAATTCTCTTTTAATCAATAAGCAATATGGTTCTATGACGTTTATAGGTACTCTTTTCGTAGATATACCCCTGTATTATAATCGGGTGTGGCAAAAAGACGGGTGCGGCAATTGCAGTAAATGTATGGAGATATGTCCGACTAAAGCCATAGTAGCTCCAAGAATAATCAATGCTCAAAGATGTATTTCATATCTGAACAAAACACATAAAGGCGAAATATCCGAAAACCTCAGACCCCTGATAGGCAATCGTATTTGGGGGTGTGATGCTTGTATAGACGTATGTCCTTATAATCAAAAAACACCTTCGCACACAATACCCGAACTTATGCCGAAAGAAGAAATTTTTAGTATTGACCTGCAAAAAGTTTCCAAACGACAACTCAAAAAAATTGATTATGCGAAAACCCGAAGCCAATCAGTCCGGAACGGGGTCGTAGCCATGTCCTCCCCACGGGTTGCAACGCAAAATTCTTTTGATTGCCAAAAAGCCTCCTTTGAATATACCGTGTTTCAGAATGGCTTCTATCGTATATTGCGAACAGGTAGGTACAAATCTGCAACTCGACGGCAACATAGGTGAAATAGCCTTTTGATAGAATATTACGGGCAGAATAAAAATTTTACGAATTATTTCAACAATTGTTTTCATTGAGTATCTCTGTCAAAATGTTTATAATTTTTATCATTCTCTCCTCCACCGACACAAAGCTAATTCTTTCGCAGCAAGTTATCGAAATAGCCATATCAAGTCCCGACCCTCTATTTTCGACACACTCCACAAGCGACGTTTTATTAAGACGATAAGCCTCACGAAGAAGACGCTTGTAACGATTTCTATCTACTGCACGCTTAAAGTATTTTTTTGGTACGGCAAAAAGTACTCTAATCTGTCGATGAGCAGGTGTCGGCAGATAGACAGCCAACAGAGGCTGTTCCGCAATCTTTTTACCACTCTCATACAGCCGAGCAATGTTGTTTCTACCCACGAGATGTTCCGATTTTGGCAATCCGTATCTCTTTTTGTATATTTGCTCCAAAACACTTGAATTTTTTACGATTACAAAATTACATTTTTTTTATAAACCTGTCTAAACTTTTTTAAGCAAAAGTTTCAAGAGAAAATTAGCGACTCTGTTTTACACAACCCGCAAACAATCAATGAATTTCAGACAAATAAAAAAACATACAACGTTAATATCATTGTATGTTTTTTTATTATTACAGTTTCAAAATATTAGTTTTCTTCCTTAACAAGTTTTTCGAAAACTACGGTAAATTCGACTCTACGATTTTGTGCACGTCCCTTAGCCGTACTATTTGTAGCAACAGGTTGTGTCTCGCCATATCCTTTCGACTGTAAACGATTGGCATCTACACCTTTATCTATCAAATATTGACGAACGGCAGCAGCACGTCTGTCCGACAAATCCAGATTATAATCGTCATTGCCCTGACTGTCTGTATGACCTGCTATAATAAGGTTGTAATCGGGATTATTATTCATTATATCCACAACCAAATTCAATACACCGAATGAAACCGGTTTGATAGTAGCTTTGCCTGTATCGAACTGTATGCCGTGAAGTGCTTGTTTGAATACTTTAAGCACCTCTTTCTTTACCTCAGGACAACCTTTATTTGAAGCTACTCCTTTGACCGTAGGACATTCGTCTTTATAGTCCAATACACCGTCTCCATCGGTATCTTTTGGACAGCCGTCTTCATCGACAAAACCGATTATCTCTTTCGGAGTATTAGGACACTTGTCTTTATAGTCGGGGACTCCGTCGCCATCAGAGTCTTTGGGACAACCATCGACATCGACAGGAACACCGTAAGGAGTGCCGGGACATTTATCCTTATCGTCGGTAACACCATCGCCGTCTCTATCGACAGGGCAACCATCGACATCAACTTGAACGCCACGCGGAGTATCCGGACATCTATCCAAATAATCGGGGACTCCATCTTCGTCACTGTCTATCGGACACCCTTTGGTATCGACCTGTACTCCTTCGGGAGTAGCGGGACATTTATCCAGATAGTCATAAACCCCGTCTTTATCCTCATCAAACGGACAGCCATTTTCGTCAACAGGTACATTCATAGGCGTATTGGGGCACTTATCGTAACAATCGGCTACACCGTCTTTGTCTTCGTCCAATGTACAGCCGTCTTTATCGACAAATTCGGTGCGTTTTTTGTCGGGACACTTTGCCATCAGCATATCAATATCCGTATTGGGACATTTGTCTTTACGATTACGAACGCCGTCTCTGTCTTTGTCCGAAGAGGCTTTATCAAAATAATAAACCATTCCTGTCTGAATATTAAATCTGCTATTGCGATAAGGAACCGGAATATTTTTGATATCTGCACTTACACTGTTATTGTTGATAAAATTGGCATTTTCCAACTTTACCATACTAAAAGGTATATAATCAGATGCCAAATATATATTTACCGGACCGGCTTGTACGCTTATACCCAATCCGATAGTATTAGACCTGGCATTAAATAAGGTATGTGTCAAATAGGCTTTGAACCAATCGGCAGGACGCACATTGACCCCCAATGTAAGCTCCTGCATTATCTTACCATAATTTACACGAGTATTGGATAGAGCAGCAAAAGATAGCATATTATCGAGAATACCATACTCTACTCCAAAATTGGCAGTAGTGGTAATTCTCTGATTTATACTTTCGGCTACCCCCTGCGATTTCTTTAAATTAACAGACTTATCCAAATTTGTGGCAATTTCATCAAACAAAGTACGTATAGGATTTTCGTCATTGGGGTCGAATTTATATTTTGCCTCATCAAACAAATAATCTCCATTAGCACTTATTGTGGCAATATTTTCGGTTCTATTCCAACTAATAAAGCCCAAGTCAGTAATAGCAGCCGAAATCACAAGATTTTCTATCGGTTCGAAAGTTACCCCCAAATCAATAGCCGCCCCTATACCCTGAGGCTTCATCAAATCGCCCGATGTGCCCGTAGTAGTGGTATTGTTTGAGGAATTGTTCCTTATATACGATGTCATTGCATACATCTCACCGTCTGCCGACAGCTTCCATTGATTTTTTGGAGTATAAATATCAAAACGATTAATTTTCGAATGAATTCCCGCAAAGCCTACCAATCCTTTAAGTTTGGCTCCAATAGTCCATTGGTCGCTAAGTTTGCGAATATATCCCACTCCCAATTCGCCATACATATAGCTCTCTATCGAAAAATCTTTCAGGTCGAAATGAGACGTATAATTTGCTCCATACAGCATAGCCCGAAAAAAATCTTTCGGCACAAACATATAAGCATCTGCTTTGAGAGCCAAATCGAATGTCAGATAATTGACCTCATCAAATCTAAATCCACCATTCAATATATTGAAAGCGATTCGTGTGTCAAAAACATTATTCTTTGTGAACCTTTTATAATAAGCATCTGCATACTGCAAAGGAGCATAAGAAGTAACCCACTGTCCGTTCCTTTTCAGCCGAAAGTCTCTTAATGTCAGAGAGTTGTTGCCCGCCTCAAAATATACGGTCGGGAAAATAGGCACCTCGAAAAACCAAGCCGCATTTGGCATAAAAGCAGGATTCATTTGATGCCTTAATGCCACATCTTCCATAAAATATAGCGTATTCGGTTGAGCCTTGATACCCAAGGCTACAACCAAAGACACTGACAATACCATTAATATTTTTTTCATATTCAGTAATACGTTTATAAATTGATATATAAGTACGTTATTTATCTTCTTCTACAAGTTTCTCAAATACAACCGTAAACTCTACACGACGGTTTTGAGCACGTCCCTTAGCAGTAGCATTGGTAGCTACAGGTCGGGTCTCACCATAACCTTTCGATTGCAGACGGTCGGCACTTACGCCATTGTTTATCAAATACTGACGAACGGCAGCGGCACGTTTTTCGGACAAATTCATATTATAATCGTCATTACCTTGACTGTCGGTATGACCTGCTATTATAAGGTTATAGTCAGGATTATTCTTCATTATGTCCACAATGAGTTTCAATACGCCGAACGAAACCGGTTTGATAGTAGATTTAGCCGTATCGAACTGTATGCCGTGAAGAGCCTGTTTGAATACTTTAAGCACCTCTTTCTTAACCGGCGGACATCCTTTGTTTTCGGGTACTCCTTTGATAGTAGGACACTCGTCTTTGTAGTCAAGTATGCCGTCGCCGTCGGTATCTTTAGGACAACCGTGTTCGTCGACAAAACCTATAATCTCTTTCGGGGTATTAGGACATTTGTCTTTGTAGTCGGGCACTCCGTCGCCGTCCGAGTCTTTGGGGCAACCATCTATATCTACGGCAACTCCCTGTGGCGTATCGGGACATTTGTCCTTATCGTCGGTAACGCCATCTCCATCGCTATCGAGCGGACAACCATCGGCATCAACCCGAACTCCCTGAGGTGTTCCCGGACATTTATCCAAATAGTCGGGTACTCCGTCGCCGTCGCTATCGAGCGGACAGCCGTCGCCATCTACCGTTACACCTTCGGGTGTGTCCGGACATAGGTCTAAGTAGTCATATACACCGTCTTTGTCTTGGTCAAGCGGACAACCGTGTTCGTCAACAGCTACATTTATCTGTGTATTGGGACACTTGTCGTAACAATCAGCTACGCCGTCTTTGTCTTCATCAAGAGTACAACCGTCTTTATCAACGAACTCTGTACGTTTTTTGTCGGGACACATAGCCATCAACTTCTTAATATCCGTATCGGGACATTTGTCTCTACTGTTGCTAACCCCGTCTCTATCTCTATCCGACGAGTTTTTGCCGAACGAGAAAATCAATCCTGCCTGAACATTATATCTGTTGTTTCTATAAGGTAGTGAGATTCTCTCAACAGTAGCTCTTGTATTGGCATCTGCTATAAGAGTTTCCGTGTTTTGTAATCTTACGTAACTAAGAGGTATAAAGTCAGAAATCAAGAACATATTGACAGGACCCAACTGAATATTTACGCCTGCACCAATACTTGAAGAGAATCTACCCGCATAAGTATGAGACAAATATGCCTTAAACCAGTTGGCGGGACGAAAGTTTACACCCAATGTAAATTCGGGCATAACCTTATCGTAGTTCATACGAATATTACCAAGAGCGGCAAACGATATTTTATTGTTAAGAATACCGTACTCGGCACCCACATTAACGGCAGTAGTAAGTCTTTGGTTGATACGACTGTTTGTGCCGAGTGAGGTAGTGTATCGTACCGAGTCTCTCATATTATCCCACAATTTATTGAAATTATCTCTCAATGAGTCTGCTGTATAATTGTGCTTAAACTCTACCCCTTCAAAAGAGAAACTACCGTTAACATTTAAATTGGCTACATTGTTTTTGTTCCAACTTATAAAACCGAGGTCTGTAACAGCTGCCGAAAGAGTAAGGTTTTCAATCGGTTTGAAAGTAGCACCGAGGTCTATTGCTGCTCCATAGCCGTTGGGGTTTACCATCTGTCGCCAGTCTGATGTATCGAAATTGAAAGAGCCGTTGGCATTTCGAGTCATACCCGGAGCCATCACATACATATTGGCTTTGGCATCAACATTCCAACGCTGACCGGAGGCGTACAGACTCATATTGTCTATATCGGTATGAATACCTGCAAAGCCTACAAGTCCTTTGATTTTCAGACCGGCAGTCCATTTGTCGTTAAACTTGCGACTATATCCCAATGCAAGTTCGCCATACAACATAGCTTCTGCTCCTGTCTTTTTAAAGTCAAAAGAATCCTCTTCGCCCGTACCGAACAGCAACAGACGAGTCAAGTCGCGAGGTGTATATATCGACGACTCTGCCTTTACCGACATATCGAACGAGAAATAGTTGACATAATTTACTCTAAATCCGAAATTGATTAGGTTGATGGCAAAACGCATATCGGTGTTCATATTGCTGCCGATACGTTTATAAAGCTGTTCGATTGATTGCTGGGGGCTGAAAGCGGTCGTCCACGTATTGTTTTGTTTGAAAACAAAATCCCTTAACATTAAAGCACTATTACCTATTTCGAAATAGTAACTCGGCAAGCCTATATACCAAGCCGAAGTAGGCATAAATGCAGGATTCATCGAGTGCCTCAAAGGCACATCTTCCATAAAATAGAGTGTATTGGTCTGGGCTTTGATACCACCCAAAACAGCAAACAGAACTATAAATGCTAATATTATCTTTTTCATGTTGTTCTACTTATTTATTTAATAATGTGTCCAAATTTGTATTATAAGATGCTTTACCAAATAGAGATACAACCACTTTTATCCAGTCCGTTGCTCTTATATTTATCTGATTGTTTGCTGTTTTGCCTTTGACAGTATATTCAATCACTATTTTATCAGTCTTTCTTACGTTATTGATATTTTCGCGGTCAAGAGCGATTACCAAAGAGCTTTCTGCCTCTTTTTGGGCAAATCCATTGGTATCGACATCCGGGCATTTGATTTCTACACTATTCAATGTGTAAACCTCCGTATTTTGATTGTCTAAGAAACGAACTTTTGCTATGCCATACATAGGAGTATGGTTTTTGAAATCGATGTTCAACTGAAGTTTATCGATATCAATATTTACATCTTGAAGCAAAGAGTCGAGTTTAACATTAGCGATTGTATCCAGAGAGACAAACTCACTACCTTGGTCGAAATGAAAAGGAAGTTTCAAATCAACATCCATTTTCATATAAGCAGGGCGTACGATAAAATGTTGAATATTGTTTGTAAAGTCGCTTTGTGCTACATTATGGTCGATCAAAACACTAAAATTATACGCAAACTTGCTTGGCTTTTTGATAGTGAAAAACTGGTTTGTACCGCCATACGTTCTGTTACATTCAATATTTGTAATTCCTTCCGTACCTATATTTGCCGAACGGTTGATTTTTTCCGTTGTAGATGTGTTACCGTTGAAGTTGGCTCTGATAGTTTGACCTGCTCCGTTGCTACACTCTATATTGTTCACATTCAGAAGCATAGGAACACCAATATTGTTTCTCACAGTAAACGTAAGAATAGGATTATAGAAATACAATTTATCGTTGTCGAGCAATTTTGAGTTCGATATATTCTGCGGAATACGTTGCTCAAACACATAATCTTGTGCTATCGGAGTAGAGTGATTCAGCCAACCTTTTGCGACAGAAACCACAGTATTTGAAAACTCCACAGTTGTCTCAACATCTGCATTTGAAGCCAGGTTGATTGTACTGCCCGAAGGACATATCAAAGTGTAATCCATATCTACATTTACTTTCGACTTTGGTCTGTGATTGCTCAAAAAGTCTATTTCAACATCATTAAGAGTCCACTCCTGCTGTTTGTTATTGGCATCAATGTCCATAGTAAAAGTTCTATTTGCCAAAGCTGCTATTTGTGGGAACTTAAAGGTAACTCTTATCTTGGCACCGTTTGCCGAAAGACCTGTAATACCGGTAGTGGCTGTACTAACTTTAAGTGTGGTACTTTTGATATTAACATAATCGACTCTACGTACCAAATTGCCTCCTTCGTAAGCATCAAAAGCAAAATCGAACTCTCCGTTTTTGATACTTGTCAATTGAGAGTTGATTGTGCTGACATTAGTATTATTTACCGTAGTCGGCAATACAACCGAGCCAAGCTGATTCTTAAACGGATAGCTATTTTTGGAGGCAATACTCAAATCAACCGACAAAAACTCTTTTACAGGAAACGAGTATGAGTCCGAAAAATGATAGTAGATTATATTTTTAGTCTCGTCTGCAACAAAATTTGTATCTTTTAGGGTTTCAAACAGTTCAGACGCAGTTAGAGTAGAATACCCGACGGGCACTACAAGAGATGTTCCATACTTAATATCTTTATCCATATTTCGATAATCCATTTTCTCCACACAAGAGAAAAGCGAAAGTATAAATATTGATAATGCAATAAATTTAATTTTATTCATACACTTTCAAATCATTAATGTTATTTAAATATTTACATATTAATTTTATTTAATATTATTTTTCTTTTATCACTTCGATACCGATACGCTCAATACCTTCAAGGACATCTATCCGCATAAGATGCCCAAATCTAAAAATATAGTTGCCTTTGGCAGGAAATTTTACTTTTTGTTTCCAAATAAGTTGATTGTCATAACCCGAACCAAACCCCTTGCCTCTCCATTTGCCTTGCTCGTCGAGCAAAAAGACATTAACGGTATCGACCTTTATCGGCAGTCCGTTATGCTCTTGTACAGCCGACAGCCAAAGATTTTGACGAGGAAACATATCGTTGTTTCGGATAAGCAGGTCTATTTCATATAGTGCCTCTGCATCGTCTATCTCTACATTAAAAGCAAAAAACTTATCTTTAGCCCATACCGCACTTGGCACTTCTGTATAGTCGCTAAATACAACCCTACTATCACACGCAGAAAGGGATATAATAAATATAAGCCCAAATACTGTTTTTTTCATAACTTTATCATATTTGTTACAAACACAATCTTCTATATATCAATAAATTACTATTTGTTACATTAAAATTGTAAAATTAAACAAAATTATACTTTTTTTACACAAATACAACTAAAATATAGGAAAATAATTAATTTTGCAATAAAAATAATCGTAATTATTAAAATACTATCAATGGGAAACAGAGTGTCGAACATAATACACAAAGCATATAGAGAGGGCAAAAAACTCTTTGCCGTGCTTATCGACCCCGAAAAATGCCGAGACACAAAACTCGTATCATTCGTAGAGCTAATAAATGAGGCAAAACCTGACCTTATATTCATTGGAGGCTCACAGCTAAAAGAGTCGATAGACAATGCGGTAATATATATCAAACAACACTCAACAATACCTGTAGTATTATTCATCGGCAATGCAATACAGTTTAGCCCTAATGCCGATGCTATATTGTTTCTGTCGCTTATTTCGGGACGAAACCCCGATTTGCTCATAGGGCAACATGTCGCATCGGCTAAATCCATTAAACAATCGGGCATAGAGACTATCGCCACAGGCTATATATTAGTAAATGGCGGTATGGCAACTTCGGTTGAGAAGATATCCAAAACATCTTCGCTATCGGACTCTTCCGAGATAGTAAGTACCGCTATTGCAGGCGAAATGTTGGGACAGCATTTGCTTTATCTTGAAGCAGGAAGCGGAGCCCAACACCCCGTAAAACACACCATCATATCCGAAGTACGAGCTAATGTGGATATACCTCTAATAGTAGGAGGCGGGCTTCGGAATACAGATATGATAAAAGAGGCTCTACTGGCAGGAGCCGATATAATAGTGGTAGGCAATCATCTCGAACAACATCCCGAAGACCTCACAGCCTTTGTAAAAGCCGTAAAAGAGTTCTGAGACCTCCGCTTTTCGGATTAAAAATATTAATTTTGTGGTCTAAAAAATGGATATAATATGAGTGTTAGCAAAACCATTGTATTAAAAGGTAAGGTTTTTAGTTTCCAAAGACCGTTGGTAATGGCTATTATCAATATCACGCCCGACTCTTTTTTTGAGGGTAGCAGAGCCGATTCGACAGACGATATTTTGAAGATGGTAGAGAGTGCCGTCGCCCAAGGAGCTGATATTATTGATATTGGAGGATACTCTACACGTCCCAATGCCGAGTTTGTTAGTGAAGACGAAGAGAGCCGCAGGGTATGCCTCGCTTTGGATACTATTCGCAAAAGGTATGCAGATATACCAATATCCATCGATACGTTTCGGGCAAAGGTGGCTTCGAGGGCAGTTTTAGAGTATGGAGTGGATATTATCAACGATATTTCGGGGGGCAATATCGACTCCGATATGTTCGGCACAGTGGCCGAGCTAAACGTACCTTATATACTGATGCACACGAGAGGTACGCCACAGACTATGATGCAGATGATCGACTACGACGATATAGTATCTGATGTCTTAAAATACTTTGCCAACAAGATAGAGAGCCTTCGCCGGTTGGGATTTGTCTCCGATATAGTATTAGACCTCGGTTTCGGATTTGCCAAAACTACGGAACAAAACTATCGTCTATTGGCAAACCAAAAAGTATTTGAGTGTTTCGGATTGCCTATACTATCGGGGGTCTCTCGCAAGTCGATGATCAATCGGGTACTGGACATTACTCCGCAATATGCCCTAAACGGCACTACCGTAGCCAACACATTAGCCCTACTCAACGGTGCCGATATACTTAGAGTACACGACGTACGCGAGGCGGTAGAGGCTATCAAGATAGTAGAGTATTACAAGAAAAGCCAAAGATAAAACTATATTTAGTATTAGGAGAGAATACAAATATAACTATCTGATTAACAGCAAACAAGCCTCATATCTGTTTGGTGTTTGCCTTAGAGATTTGCTTATATAGCAACGAAGCCTATCTCTATCAGCAAACAATAAATTTTTTGAAGTTAATTTTCATTGTTATCCTATATATTATCAACTGTCAATCGTACCAAAACTCCAATCACGTTTTATTATATTTTAGTTTAATTTTGGGCAGACAGCCCCAATGAAATATCAGACATTCCGACTACTGTCTCACATTTTTTTTCTGATGCGTAATACAGAGGAAACCTTAATAACCCGATAGACAAACTCACAAGATAAGCCTCTTTCACAACAAAAGCATATATCTCTCTGCATATTAAAACATTACTAATCGACATTGATTTTTCATCGGACAGTAATGAATTTTATATAAACAATTAGTTTAATGATTAATTTAAGTTTATCCCGCGGATACCGGAAGAGGGAAGTTTTCAGGCATTTGCAAAAAACAAAACAGAGGTTGCGTTTTGTAGGCAACCTCCGTTTTTTATATAATGATAAGTTTATGATGATTAAATAACACCTTGCTCTTTCATTGCGATGGCCACTTTCATGAAACCTGCAATATTAGCACCCTTAACGTAGTTGATATAGCCCTCTTCCTGACCATATTTTACGCAAGCATTGTGAATCGATTCCATGATTTGGTGAAGTCTTTCGTCAACCTCCTCGCTTGTCCAAGACAGATGGATAGCATTTTGAGTCATTTCCAAACCTGATGTAGCCACACCTCCGGCGTTCACAGCCTTACCCGGGGCAAAAGGCACCTTTTTGTCTTGGAATGCTTTGATAGCCTCAGGGGTACAACCCATATTGGAGATTTCGGCTACAAGTTTCACTCCGTTGTTGATGAGTGTTTGAGCATCGTCGCCGTTAAGCTCGTTTTGGAAAGCACAAGGAAGAGCAATATCGCACGGGATAATCCATACTTTTTTGCCTGCTGTGAACTTGCTTTCGCTTGCGAATTTTTTAGCGAAAGGCTCAACGATATTTTGGTTAGACGCACGGAGTTCGAGCATATAATCAATCATTTCGTCAGTCATACCGTTTGGTACTTCGACACAACCGTCAGGACCTGACAGACCGATTACTTTAGCTCCGAGTTGAGTAGCTTTTTGAGCAGCTCCCCAAGCCACGTTACCGAAGCCCGAAACGATTACACGCTGACCAACGATAGAGCGGTTCAATTTTTTGAGCATATGCTCTACGAAGTAAAGACCACCGTAACCGGTTGCTTCAGGACGAATCAACGAACCACCCCAGTTGATGCTTTTACCTGTAATAACACCTGTGTTATACTCACGAGCCAATTTTTTGTACATACCGTACATATAACCGATTTCGCGAGCACCTACACCTACATCACCTGCCGGAACGTCGGTATCAGGACCGATATTTTGCCACAATTCGAGCATAAAAGCGTGGCAGAAACGCATTATTTCGGCATCCGATTTACCTGTCGGGTCGAAGTCCGAACCGCCTTTTGCACCGCCCATAGGCAATGTTGTCAAAGCGTTTTTGAAAGTCTGTTCGAAACCCAAGAACTTCAACATCGACAAGTTTACGGCTTTGTGGAAACGCAAACCGCCTTTGTAAGGTCCGATAGCAGAGTTGAACTGTACTCTGTAACCGATGTTGGTTTGCACTTCGCCTTTGTCGTCAACCCAGTCAACACGGAATGTGAAGATTCTGTCCGGTTCAACGATACGTTCAACGATTTTTGCTTTCTCAAACTCAGGGTGTTGGTTGTAAATCTCTTCAATAGACTCCAACACTTCGTGCACTGCCTGTAAATACTCTTTTTCACCAGGGTGTTTTGCCTCCAACGAGGCCATAATTTTTTTTACATCCATAATAGTAATAAAATTTAAAAAATATCTATTTAATTATATATTAATCAACCGCTTAAACTATAGCTTTACTTTACAAGCGAATAATTTACAAAATTACGTAATTGTATTTAATTAAACAAATAAAAAATCATGATTTTAGGTGCAAAAAAATCACATTTATACACTATAATAATAAAAAAAATATTACCTTTGCAAACTAAATTGCGGAAATAGCTCAGTTGGTAGAGCACGACCTTGCCAAGGTCGGGGTCGCGGGTTCGAGTCCCGTTTTCCGCTCCAATACATAAGGTTTGCCCAGGTGGTGGAATGGTAGACACGAAGGACTTAAAATCCTTTGGCCTCACGGCTGTGCGGGTTCAAGTCCCGCCCCGGGTACGAAGATGGAACTTATCTTTTTGAAAATCATTGCGGTTTTTGGAAGATAAGTTTTTCTTTTGGAGTCGTTTTGGGAGTATTTGCCCGAAAAAACATTGTGGCAAGATGAGCTTATCCAAGACAAATACTGTCTGATTTGGCTTAAATTCGTATAAAATCTATTAAATCATCAGAATTGATACTTTCGCCCGAAAAAGCTTCGGTTGCCTTTTCGCCCGCAATTCCGTGATAATATACACCCATACAGGCAGATATGTGTGGAGAATACCCACGAGCCAAAAGACCTGAAATTAGCCCTGTTAGTACGTCGCCTGTACCGGCCTTCGCCATAAAAGCATTACCCGTAGAATTGAACCATATATCTCCGTTCGGACAGCAAATCATCGTATGGGCTCCTTTGACAACGAACAAAACATTATACTCTCGTGCAAAAGCCCTGACTTTGTCGATTTTGTCTTTATCGTCAGACCAATCGCCTATAAGTCGTCTAAGTTCGCCGAGATGTGGCGTTAAAATAGAATATCCGGGGATATCTTTTAGCAGATAGCGATTGGTTGCCAAAATACTGATAGCGTCGGCGTCTATTACGATAGGGCGATTGTATCTGCGTAACAGTTGTTTGACTAAATCGAGAGTTTGGGCATTTTGCCCCACTCCACAACCGATGCCGACAGATGTGTATTTTTCGAGATCGGAAGGGAGTCGCCTCAAACCATCTGTATGCCAACCCCAAGTAAGAGCCGAAGGATATCTTGATAGTAATGACGGCACATATTCCAATGGCAACGAAACAACAACATAACCACAACCCGATCTCAAAGCTGCACCGGCAGCCAAAAAAGCAGCCCCTGCCATACCCTCCGACCCACATACCAAAAGCGTATGCCCATAATCGCCTTTGTGCGAAAATTTAGGTCGTCGCAGACTATTGTTAGCAACAAAATGGCTGTCTATATAATAAAAATCGGTCTTCACATTATTTAGAAATTTACTGTCCAGACCAATATCAATTATCTCAAGCTCACCGCAAGCATTACCTGCTTCGGGCAACATAAAAGCTAACTTAGGGCTTTGGATAGTAAGGGTAAGGTCTGCATGTAATACCCTATCATAGAGATTGTTATACTCCGACGACATAGCCGAAGGCATATCAACAGACACCTTATAGTTAGGTAAGCTGTTGATATGGTCGATTACTGTAAGAATATAATCGTTGACACTACCACGAAATCCCGACCCAAGTATGGCATCTATCAATATTTCGTCATCATCTATATCACACGGATATTGACGGATTTCGATATCAGAGGGCAATCGAGCAAGATTGACTGCACTATTTTCATTCAGTTCGTCGGCGGGGAAAATCATTACCACCTTACAGCGAAAACCCATACGGCTCAATATACGAGCCATAGCCAAGCCATCTCCGCCATTATTACCTTTACCAATCAGAAAAGTTAGTTTTGCCCCTGCCGACAATCGCCTTTGCAGCGACCTCGAAAGCCTTTTGGCTGCCCTCTCCATAAGAGCCAAAGACTCTATCGGCTCATTTTGTATCGTATATCTATCCCATTCGGATATTTGCCGGGCTGTAAGTATTTTCATATCGGTCGGTTTGTATTGATACACTATATTTTCTTAAAAATAAGCCTTACCGAATTCAATATAGCAAGCAGGGCTACACCCACATCGGCAAAGACAGCAAGCCACATCGACGCATAGCCCAAAGCTCCGAGCAACATTATAACAGCTTTTATTCCGAGAGCCAGTATTATATTCTGAACGACAATCGATTGTGTCGATTTAGCTATTTTAATAGCAGTAGCAATAGAGGTTACATTATCTGTCTGTATTACCATATCGGCTACCTCTATAGCAGCCTGAGAGCCAAGCGAACCTATCGCCACACCGACATCGCTCAAAGCCAGCGCCGGCGAATCGTTGATACCATCACCCACATAAGCTACTACGTTGTTTTTGTCAGCCTTCAATTTCTCTATAACTTTTACTTTATCTTCGGGCAAAAGATTGCCGTACACAAGGTCTATTTGTACCTCTTTGCCTACTTTTTGGGCTATAGCATCGTTGTCGCCCGATAGCATTAATGTTTTTATATTACCCGCTTTCTTTAACATCGTCATAAGCTTAGACGACTCTTGCCTAAGTTCGTCTGCAATAATTATATATCCGGCAAAAATCTCGTCTATGGAGACCAATATTTTGGTTTCAACCATATCGTCTATTGTTTTATCGAAAGCAATATTATTGTTTTTCAGCAATTCAGAATTACCTACCAATACTTTTTTACCATTTATATAGGCTTGCAGCCCTTGACCCGCAATCTCTTTGAGCTGCTCCATACTACCTTTGAAAGTTATCTCTTTGGTTCGGGCAAAATCTACAATTGCTTTAGCAATAGGATGATTGGAGTGTTTCTCTATCTCGGCTACAAGTGCAATAAATTCGTCGTCGGATAGTGTTAAACTCTCTATATGTTTCACTGTAAATGTCCCTTTGGTAAGTGTTCCTGTTTTGTCGAAAGCGATATGAGTAAGATTAGTAAGAGTCTCCATATAATTGGCCCCTTTGAATAGTATTCCGTTTTTCGACGCAAGTCCTATACCGCTAAAATAGCCCAGAGGCACAGAGATAACCAAAGCACAAGGGCAAGAGATAACCAAGAATACAAGACCTCTGTACAGCCATTCGGACACAAGATATTCATCGACAAACAACGCCGGCAAAAACGTAATAAGAAGAGCCAAAGCAAACACAATCGGGGTATAAACCCTCGCAAATTTGCGGATAAAAAGTTCCGCCTTGGCTTTGCGAGATATGGCATTTTGTGTCAGATACAATATCTTTGCCAGAGAGCTGTCTTCATACGCTTTATCTACCTCTATTTCGGACATATAGTCTATATTAATCATACCAGCCAATACTCTTTGTCCTTTGCGTATGGTCTTAGGCACACTCTCGCCCGTAAGAGCCGATGTATTAAACGACGATTTGTCGTTGAGTATAACACCGTCTAACGGCACCTTGTCGCCTACCCGAACCCGTATAACCTCTCCTATCCGTACATTTCGCGGAGCATCTTCTACAAAAACACCGTTTCGTTTGACCAATGCCTTGTCGGGACGAATATCGAGCAACGATTTGATACTACCCTTAGCACGATTTACCGCCATCTCTTGAAATATTTCTCCGACAGTATAAAAAAGCATTACACCGACCGCCTCGGGATACTCTCCGATACAGAAAGCACCTATTGTGGCGAGACTCATCAGAGAAAATTCGTTGAAAAAATCTCTGTTCAAAAACTCTTTAAATGTGTTTATTAAGACCGGCGTAGCTACTACCAAATAAGCGATAACAAACCAAATAAGCTTGATATATCCATCAAAAAAAGGCATCACTTGGTAGTCGAACCACACACCGAGCAAAAGTAACACAAAGCTCACTCCCACAGGTAACCAACGTGTGTTACTATCGCTGTGAGTGTGTTGTTCGGTGTCGTTTGTGTCCATCTCGCAGCTACACGAACATTTACTCGACATATCATTATACTGATTGTTGTCTCCACAACAATATTTATCGTCTGTATGGTGTATCATATCTATGAATTTCAATCGATTAACTAAAAAAACTTAAATATATTGCAACACAAAGTTAGTTGATATTATTTGCAATCGGGTTGCAAAGTCTGCTGCCACTCCAAAGGAGGCTATTTATTGCAATCCTTACATACACCCTTTATAACAAAATTGATACTCGAAAGCAGATAACCTTCGGGTAGCGACACTTTCGGTATTCTGGTCGAGGTTTGGCAAAAGGTATTTCCACATTTTTGACAATAAAAGTGCGGATGCAAATCCTCTATTTCCGAACAACAGTGATTGCCGCACAACGAATATTTTACCGACCCAGAACCGTCGTCTATGGTATGTATCAGATGATTGTTGTGAAAAAGAGTCAGAGTTCGGAAAATAGTAGATTTGTCCACTGTTTGCAATTTGTTTTCGAGCATATACAAAGAAAAAGCCTGCCTAAACTGCAATATCTCTTTTAGTACCAAGAGTCTAATGGCAGTAGGTCTTATATCTCTCTGTTTCAAAATAGCCTCGAAATCCATATATTTTTTTTTGCAAAGGTACAAAAAATAAAATCAAAAAAAGCTATCCGCAAAACACGGATAGCCTTACCTATAATCTAATCAACAAATTACTCTTGGTTCAATGTTACACGTTTGAAATCTGTAGGCATAGCATTGTTTGCTTTGGCATATTGCTCTACTGTCATTTTGTTGTCCTTGATAAACTCTTGCGAAAGAAGTGTAGCCTCTTTAAAGAATTTAGCCAAACGTCCTTGGGCTATATTTTCGATAATATTTTCGGGTTTGCCCTCCTGACGAGCTTTATCTCTACCTATTTCGAGCTCCTGACTTATAATCTTTTCGGGAATACCCTCTTTGGTAAGAGATATGGGGTTCATCGAAGCCACCTGCATAGCAATGTCGCGTGCTACCTGACGTTCAACGTTAGCCTGTTCGAAAGCCACAATAGTCGAAAGTTTGTTTCCGGTATGGTTGTACTCTACCACCGAAGCACCTTTTACAAACTCGTAGTATCCGAGCTCCATTTTTTCGCCTGTAACGCCCGAACGCTCAGTTATAAGGTCTTGAAGAGTTCTACCCTCAATAGCAAAATTCAACAATTCTTCTAATGTTGCAGGTTGTTTGTCCAAAGCAACTTCAAGAATTTTTTTAGTTAAACCTACGAAATCTTCATTTTTAGCGACGAAGTCCGTTTCACATTTTACAGCTACTATTGCCGCAAAACCATCTTTAATACCCGAAAGCACACAACCTTCGGCTGCTTCTCTGTCGCTACGTTTAGCCGCTATTGCCTGTCCGCGTTTGCGAATAAGCTCTATTGCCTTTTCCATATCGCCGTTTGCCTCTGTAAGAGCGTTCTTACAGTCCATCATTCCGGCGCCTGTCATTGTGCGGAGTTTCTGTATATCCGCCATTGTTACTGCCATATTATTAATATTTTAGATGTTTTGTTAATTATACATTTATAATAATAAGCGTTACCAATCACATATTAATGTGAGAGCAACGCTCATTCTATTTTTTCTGATTTTATAATAAAAATTTACTCTTCGTTGCCTTCACTTTTTGTTTCGTTGCTACCCTCTGCTTCACGACGAGTACGTCTGGCACGAGCGCGTCTTTCGCCTTTCACTTCGATAGTCGAAGGAGTATCCTCTTCGGCTTTGTCCATTTTGAGTTCTTGTCTTCCCTCTTTGATAGCATCTACCATAATAGACAAAACAATGTCTATGGCTTTTGTGGCATCGTCGTTGCAAGGTATTACAAAATCGATATTGGTTGGGTCCGAATTGGTATCTACTATACCAAAAACCGGTATGCCAAGTTTGTTTGCTTCTGCCACAGCGATGTGTTCTTTCATAACATCAACCACAAATATGGCAGCCGGAATTCTTGTCATATCCGAAATAGAACCGAGGTTTAGCTCGAGTTTCTCACGCTGACGACTTATTTGAAGTCTTTCGCGTTTTGACATAGTGTCCAAAGTACCGTCTGTGGCCATTTTGTCGATGGCATCCATCTTTTTTACAGCTTTACGGATTGTTTGAAAGTTGGTAAGCATACCTCCTGCCCAACGCTCTGTAATAAACGGCATACCTGCTTCCATAGCTTTATCGGCAACAATTTGTTTTGCTTGCTTTTTGGTAGCTACAAATAGAATTTTCTTGTCCGATTTGGCAATCTGACGAATTGCTTTGGCTGCCTCTTCTATTTTGGCAACTGTTTTGTGTAGGTCGATAATGTGAATACCGTTACGTTCCATAAAGATGTAAGGAGCCATCGACGGATTCCACTTCCTTTTCATATGCCCGAAATGAGCACCTGCTTCTAATAACTCTTCAAAGTTTGTTTGACGCATTTTTTAATTATTTTTTATGTTTACATTCTTTTTAGCAGAGCCAATCTTTGAGTAGTCTCACCCGCACAAAAGCAAGAATCTTAAAGATTTAGATACTAAACATTATTTATTAAAATCGAAATGCAAAAATAATACTTTTTTTTGTTACACCCAAATATTATTTCGCACAAAAGATAACGGTATCGTAAACAGGATTAGTTTCGGTAAGTTCGAAGGCAACCATCATACTATTAGGTATCGGGTATCAACCTCAACTATCCGACATAACTTCTTTTATCCCATTGTGAACCTATTACTATGTAAAAAATCGACATTATCGTATTATAGAGAAACTATTCTAAGAAATTCACACAGAAAAAATCAGAGTATTGTCTCCATTAATTATTTCTCTCGCTCTTGTGTTTTGACAAGCGAAATAAGATTTTTTTATGATTCTACTCATAAAAAGGCGTTATTCATCACTTATATCTAAACGAAATTCTTCCCTTAGACAGGTCGTATGGCGACATCTCTACCTTTACCTTGTCGCCCGGCAGTATTCTGATATAGTGCATACGCATCTTACCCGATATATGAGCTATTATTTCGTGTCCATTCTGCAATTTCACACGAAACATTGCGTTAGAAAGAGCTTCTAAGATAGTACCGTCTATTTCTATTGCCTCTTGTTTTGCCATAGATTATTAATAATTTTATTTTGTGTTACGTAATTTAAGATTCAAGGGCTTTTTCTATCAACGAAAAGTCCGAAAGTATATCGGCTTTGCCCTTACGTACTGCTACTGCGTGTTCGTAATGAGCTGCCCATTTGCGATCTCTGGTACGTGCAGTCCATCCGTCTTGGTCGATAGATATTGCGTGTTGCCCTATATTTATCATCGGTTCTATACATATAACCATATTTGATTTGAGCATAGGACCTTGCCCTCGCCTACCGTAATTAGGCACCTGAGGGTCTTCGTGCATACTTTTGCCTATACCGTGTCCAACCATCTCTCTTACACAAGAGTAACCCGCTGCCTCACAATATGTCTGTATGGCATTGGATATATCACCCACACGATTGCCTGCCACAGCCATCTCTATCCCTTTATACAAAGACTCTTTGGTAGTTTTGAGCAGACTTTTCACCTCGTCAGACACTTCGCCGACTGCAAATGTATAGGCACTATCACCGATAAATCCATATTTGCGAGTACAAAGGTCTATGGAGAGTATATCGCCTTCTTTGAGTATGGTAGATGCCGAAGGGATACCATGCACTACCACATCGTTCAACGACATACAGGTAGCATTCGGATATCCGTGATAGCCTTTGCAAGGAGCTTCTGCTCCGTGGTCTTTAATAAACTCTTCGGCAAGACTATCAAGATATTTGGTAGATACTCCGGGCTTTACCAATGGGGCAAGCATTGCCAATGTCTGTGATACCAAAAGGCAATTTTCGCGGATTTTTTCTATCTCTTCCTCTGTTTTTATGTATATCATTTTTAATTAATTGTATTCTCTCCGATTAGGGTGCAAAATTAATACTTTTTTTTGGAATAAATCCAAATTATGAAACAGACAACCAATTAAATTTATCAATTGGTTTTATAAAAAAAAGAGACTTCACAAGAAAGTCTCCTTTTTTTATTGTCTCTATATCTTTATATAGATTACATTTCGCCTCCTTTGAATATTTTTGTAAGCGGTACACGGTTTACTTTACCGTATTTGCTTTCGATAGCTTTGAGGTCGATATACTTAGGATTGCCGTGTATAACAATGATAACCGGAGCATTCTTGATTTTTTCGTTATAGAATTTGGTTATATCGTCAAATGTAAGAGCCTCTGCTTTAGGGTAAAGCATTTTAGCAGGATCTTCGGTATATCCCATCTTTTTAAGAGACTCGAAATACATACTCTTCTGTCTAAACGGAACGCTTTCAGACTGGAGTTCGGACTTAATTTGTGCTTTTAGCTCTCCTATATATGAAGTGTACTGAGGCATATTTTTCAACAAATCCATATATACATCCACTACTATATTTACCTTATCGTTTTGGGTACCGGTAGAGCCCATAAACCAACTTGTGTTGTTAAGAGCATTGCCGGCGGCATAACCATAAGTACTATAAGCCAAAGAACGCTCTTCGCGAATTTCGGTGAAAGTCAATGTATTGAGACCACCTGCTCCGAAATATCTGGTGAATGCGGTATAGTCCAGTTGCTCAGACTTGTCGTACTTACCTATTGGGAAATACATAGTAACGTCTGCCTGTTGTATATCGGAGTTGGGCAAGAAGTAAATTTCGGGGGTGCTGTATGATACACGGTCGCGATAGAATGGTTTTTGAGCCTCTACTACCGTTTTCTGTGTAGGCACCGTACCTTTTAGAATACCGGCTACTTCGCTGATAGGTTTTGCTCCGGCATAATGCACATCTACCGGGTAAGAGGTTACCTTCTGTATAGCTGCGGTAAGGTCGGAGTTGGTAACAAGGAAGTTGTATCCCGACTCGCCCATAAATATTAGCTCTTTGGAAGGTATTCGGTCGATATATGGAGATTTGTCGCCATACTGGATATATTGCATAAGAGCAGAAGATATAATACCGGGAATACGTTTTTCGAACATACGCCCTTGTACTTCACTTGCCATAACAGCCTCTATCTGTTTATTGTCAAGCTTTGGCATCAAAAACAGACGGAATACAATAGGCATAATCTTATCCAAGTCTTTTTCGTTACCTTGTACGCTGATATAAAAAGAATTGTCGTCGATGCCTACACCATAAGAAGCTCCATATCTCGACAGTTCGCGTCTAAGGTCGTTGTTCGACTGGCTCGGCATAGTACCGGCATAGTTCATAAGTGCTGCCGCATATTGCAATTTAGGGTCGGTATGTGTACCAACTTTATACTCGAGAGTAAGAGAGAAGATATCGTTTTTCTTATTCTCTACATAAAAGAGCTGTCCGCCATTAAACAGATGTTCGGTTTTGATATCCGAGAAGTCCGTAAATTTAGGTGCCGGTGCTTGACCCGGATTTTTGGTAAACTCTTTGTAGTACTTAGAATACTCCTCTGCCGGCGATTCGAGTTTGGCTATGTTAGATTTGTCGTAAAGTTGTATTTTAGGATCGCCCTCAGAGAAAGAAATAGTAAGATAGTTGCCGGAAAAGTATTTGTTAGCAACAGTTTTAATATCATCAAGAGTTATAGCCTTAATCTCCTGTTCCATATTAAAGAAATCTTCCATAGGTATGCCATAGGTATATGATTCTGTAGCTACATTTATTTTACCACTTTCAGACTCATCAAATAGTTTAACCATATTTAGATAAGAGTCTTTAACCGATTGGAAAAGCCAAGATGGCACCTGTCCGCGTTTCAACTTGTTTATCTCTGCCATTATAAGCCTTTCGGTAGCAGCATCGGAAGCATAGGTATATTGGCTTACATCAAAGTATGGAGAAGCTTGCACCACAATCTTCCCACAATCACGGAATGACATAAGGGATGCTCCGGCACCCTGAACATCTCCATCCATAGATAACTTATCCAAAAGACCGGTATTATATTGATTGTTTAGAAGCGAAAGCATAAATTGTATTTTAAACTCATCGGGGTGTCCTTTTTTTACACCGTCAAAACCCCATACAATCGCTGGCGAATAACCTATTTTAACTTTAACTTTCTCATTGTTTTTAAGAGGTGTGGGTACGGTTGGTACTCGTTTTGGCAACTCTTTATATTTCATTTTGCCAAAAGTCTTTTCGATCATTGGTTTTACCGTAGCAGGATCGAAATTGCCATAAAGCAAAAGTCCCATATTATTAGGCACATACCAATCTTCGAAAAACTTAATCATAGGCGAAAGGCTTGGATTCTTTAAGTGTTCGGGCGAACCTATCACATCACGCTCATAAGTAGAACCTTTGAAAATATGCGAGAACATAGCTGTATATTGTTGATAACTAACACTGGGTGTTCTCATATTTAGCTCTTCAAAAACGTTTTCCATCTCTGCTTGGAATTCGCGATAAACCGGATTGGTAAAGTGGTCAACATAGAGCTTCAACCATCTTTCTGTTTCGTGAGTAGGGAATTCGTTATGATATACTGTTTGGTCATAAGAGGTATAAGCATTTAGATTAATACCTCCGAGGTTTTGAATAAGAGTCGAAAACTCGGAGCCTCTGCTGATTTTGGATGCGGCTACCGACAACTCATTGATTTTTTTTGTTAGCTCATCTCTTTTGGCTTTGTCTTTTTTGGGGTCTTTGAGCTTTGCCTTTTCGTCATAGAGCTTGATAATTTGCTCATACATAGGCTTCTCTTTTTCCCAATCGAGAGCACCTATCTCTTGCGTACCTTTAAACAACATGTGTTCCAAATAGTGAGCCAACCCTGTAAAGTCTGCCGGCTCGTCGATAGAACCTGCTCTCACAGTAAGCTGACCATAAACATTAGGTTTCTCTTTGTCAACCCAAAGATAGACCGTCAAACCATTTTGTAGCTTGTACTCCTCAAAACCTTCTCTAAGATTGGTCTGAGAGAAAACTCCTAAACTAACAGCCACAAAAGCCATTAACATCAAGAATGTTCTTTTAATCATAATTTTAATTATTAATTTTTATATTTAACTGAATTATATTATTTATTCATATTTTGACAGAATACAAAAGTAGTTATTTTTTTTATTATCTCAACACATTAATTTTGCTTAAATAGAGAAACAACGTTTAATTGTATATTTTTTATTATAGTAATACAAAAGTTTGGAGGATATAAAATACAAGCAAATAATAAAAAAAAACGGACAATCAGCCTATATAGTAATAAATTGATGTTTATTATTCACAAAAACAGATGCCAAAGTGCCCTATATTTCTCGATACTACTCTCTAAACACATAGTAGCATTAAGATAAAGTATTGAGTAAACAAATCCTTATCAAAATAAAAAAGGACTTTTAGACAAAGTCCTTTTTTATTCATTTACAGATTGAAATTTATACCTTAATTTCTACCGAAACACCGCTTGGGAGTTCAAGTTTCATCAAAGCATCGACTACCTGAGAGGTCGAAGAGTAGATATCTATCAATCTTTTGTAATAAGATAATTCAAACTGTTCGCGTGATTTCTTGTTTACGAAAGTAGAACGATTTACTGTAAAAATTCTCTTGTGAGTAGGCAACGGAATAGGTCCACTGACTGCCGCTCCCGTAGCTTTTACTGTTTTTACAATCTTCTCTGCCGACTTATCTACCAAATTGTAGTCGTACGATTTCAATTTAATTCTGATTTTTTGTTGACTCATAAAACATTTATTTTTATTTAGTTATTAATTTTTTAGGGTTAAGAGTCATTCGCTAACCCAAGTAAATTTTTTAGTGTGCAAAATTAATATAATTTTCTATAACATCAGCACAAAAATCAAAAGTTTTTACGGTTTAGTGACTTTATTTTAGTATCAATGATTTTTATTTTTGGTCTTCTCTATCTGTCTTTCGAGTGCCGATACGCATTCGTCTATTGCTTGCTCAAACGAATCGGCTACCTTGGAGGCAAACAGACGAGTGTTTGGCGCATTTATCGTGATATCTGCTTCTTTATTCTCCACAGCCTCAGGCTTGGTAACCTTTAAGTTGACTGTCGCAGATATGGCTCTGTCAAAAAATTTATCTAATTTCGACATCTTTTTGTCGATGTAAACTCTTAGTTTGTCCGTAGCGTCAAACTTAATCGATTGAATTGTGATTTCCATAATATTCTCCTTATTTAAAAGTTAATAAATATGTGATTTATTATTTTGCTACAAAGATAATAAAAGAGTTTGGGAAAAACAACCTTTTCTCAAACATTTTTAAACAAAATTTCACAATCAACTGATTTACCCAATTTTATACATCAAATTAATAAAAACTTTGGTAGGCATGATAGTCTTTTCGGTTATTTACCAACAAAACATAAAAAAAAACTTAACCGAATAACTTGAAAACTCCACTTACCTCAACTAATGGCAAAACTCGAAACTATCAAAACTTTTCCCTACCTTTGCACTCACTAATAGCAAAACATATTCAACACAATGATAAAGTTTACCATACTGACAAATACTCGTCTTTTATTAATATCGTTATTATTAACCTTAGGCGGCACCTGCTTTTCGCAAGAATTGCTATGGCAAGTAGGCGTACATAACCTATTCGACAACAGCGAATTTGCGACTTCGCCCACAAGAGCATCGAGAACAATGAGCGGCACACATATACGACCTATTATCGGCATTGGTATTGATAGCAAACACCAAATATTGGTAGGGACCGACCTAAATCACGAATGGGGCAATAACCAATTAGTATCTAAGGCAAAACTGATAGCACATTACAGATACAATATACCGAACTTCGAGTTCAATATCGGAGCTTTCCCTAAAAAAGCCCTATTGGGGCGTTATCCCCGCAATATGTTTAGTGACTCCGTATATTGGGCTCAGCCTGTGATTAACGGTTTTTTTATCGAGTATCGACACAATAAAAGCTATGCCAACTTTTGGCTCGATTGGGCAGAGGCAGAAAAAGCTATAACTTACGAGGCGTTTTATGTCGGTTGGTCGGGGCGATTACAAAAAAACATTTTCAATATACAGCACTTCGGTTATATGTTTCATCAAGTGATGTTCGACAATACGGACTCTATCAACAATACGCCTTCGATAAGTGTCAAAGACAACGTAAAGACCGTTACCGCCTTGGGCATAGACCTCGACGGACATACCGTATTCGACCGATTGGAGAGTAGTATAGGTGCATCGGTGTCGATGGAGAGAGACCGCAAAACCGGCGAGACTCATATCCCTGTCGGACTTATTTGGGAGTCAGACATAGAGTTTCGCGGACTTGGGCTAAAAAACACGTTTTACTACGGCAATAGCCAGCAGAAGTTTTACGACCGATACGGCAACCATCTCTATTGGGGCGATTTGATGTACAAAACTCAATTGTACAACAGAGTTGACTTAATCGTATATTTCTACAAATCAAACATATTGAATATAAAACTCGAACTGTCGTTACACTTCGCCGAGAAACGAATATACAATCAGCAGATACTGACAGCCTCTTTCGACCTCGACAATTTTAGAAACAAAACTCTCGACAAAAGCTACAAATACATTTGGGATAGCCTTTTCTGAACGGCACCTGGGGAGTAGAAAGTTTTTAATATCTCGTTTATTTGTCGGAGTAGGCAAAAAAAAGCATCCGTTACTATCTAAAAAACAAAAGAGTACCTATATTCAAATACTCTTTCGTCTCATTTATTTATATATCAATATCAAAATTACAACTTATCCGACAATTGCGATAGTTTGGCTTTTAGCTCTTCTATTTTTTTGTTCATCTCATCTACAAGAGAGTTCCCTTTTTTAGACGACGAGGTAAGGAACAGGATGTTGTTTTCGTAAGCAGCAATCTCTTTTTTAAGAGCATTATACTCTTTAAGATATTTGTTGGAAGCCTCGTCTAACGCTTTGTTGTCATCTTTTCTGTTTTTTCTGTCGAAAACAATATCGAATTTATTATCAATAGCCTTTTTAAACTCGCTGTTTACATTTGCTTTCTCTTTGATAGGCACAAATCCTATTTTGTCGAACTCTGCCATAATCTCTTTCAAAGCAGCTACATCGCTGTTTTTATCGCCTGTGGGGACAAATTCGTTCACTTTTTCGACCAAAGATTTTTTCTGTTTCAGATTATCCTCCTCTGCGGCTCTTGCCTCTGACGAAATTTGATTCTTTTGATCAAAAATATAGTCACACACAGCGGAGAATTTCTCCCAAACCTCATCAGAATGCTTTTTAACGGTAGCACCTATCTTACGCCACTCTTTTTGAAGCTCTTTGACTGTTTCGGATGCCTCTTTCCAGTTTTCGGTAGCTTTCAGAGCCTCTGCCTTTTCCAAAAGAACTTTACGTTTAGCCAGATTGTCTGCCATCTCCTCTTTTATTCCCTTATAAAAAGTATTCTTGGCTTTGAAAAACTTGTCGCAAGCCTCTCTAAAACGCTTAAAAATCTTATTATTAGCCTTTTTCGTAGCAAAACCAATCTTTTTCCACTCCTCTTGTATAGCCAGTATCTCTTCTATCTTGTCTTGCCACTGTTTTCTGGTCTTCAATTTTTCTAAGTCGATAGCTTCGACCTTCTCGCATAGAGCGGTTTTTAGTTTTAGGTTTTCCTCCTCTTGTTCTTTGAGATTTTCGAAGTATGCCTGATGTTTTTTGTTTATCTTGGTAGATGCCTCTTTGAAACGGTTCCAAATTGTCTCACGTTCCTCTTTGGCTACCGGTCCTATCTCTCGCCACTCTTCGTGAAGATTTTGTAATGTATTAAAAGCAAGCACCGCATTAGGCTCATCTTCGAGCTTTTCGGCAGTGGCACAGAGAGCTGTTTTGAGTTCGAGATTTTTTTTGAAATCATATTCGCGAAGCTCATTATTGATTTTTATCAAATCATAAAATTTTTCTTGATATTTGTTGTATGTCTTCCAAATTTCGGTTACTGCCGACTGTGGTATCTGACCGATACTTTTCCACTCCTGCTGTAATTTTCTAAAAGCAGGAATAGTGGTCGATAGGTCGTCGGTAGAGTTTGTAAGCTCTTCGAGCTTAGTTAATATCTCTTCTTTTAATTTTAGATTTTTCTCCTTTTCTTCTGCCAACATAGCATTTGCAGAAGCCTTCATCTCTTTATACCTACCGAGCAATTCTTTAAAAGCCTCCTCTACACTATCTACAACCTTTTCGACCACCTCGTCGCCTTGGCTCAAGAGAGCGTCTTTCTCTTTTTGTTGTTTGTAAAAAGCTTGTTTGATAGCCTCTACCGAGTGCTTTATCTCGCCTACAACATTGTCTTTTGTATTGTTAATCATATCGCTCAACTCTTTTACGAGCTCCTCGCGAGTGTGGTTGACATACGATTTTTCGTGCGACGACACTGCCTCTTCGTTCGATAGAGAAGCTACTTGGTCGGCATTAGGTACATTTGTGGTAGTTTCTGTCATACTGTTTGCAGAATTTTCAATAGGGTTGTTTAAAATGTTGTCTCGGTTTTCTAAATTGCTCATAATTTAACATTAATAAGATTTTTCTTATTTTGGAATAACTAAACCGCAAAGGTATAAAAATATTTTGTAATTAATTCATTTATTTTTACAATCGCTGTTAAAATAATAGTGCAAACAATCGGTTGTTTTCACAAAAAACAATCATTGGCACAGCACAAACATTCAACATAAAACTATGACTATACAACACTTACGAGGGACAAACCTGCCCTTCTCTTATTCTCATATTTTTTGTCAAAAGCCACAATGATATTATAGGCAACATAATATCAAAAAGTATTATAGAGACAAAATGTTTGGGCGAACCTAATTTTTTGGCCGTATTATTTACTATCAACACCTGCATCGTATATCTGAGCACAAACAAAAGCAATGCAAACGCTATAATATATATATTAAATGTAAATATTGCTGTCAAAAGTGAGAGATAGAAGCCGAAACGAGTGATTGCCTCTACACCTATTCGCCTTCGGCTTCGTGGCGAATATAGCGAAGATGCTTTCAGATGACGTTGTTTCTGTTTGAGCCATTTGTCAAAAGTCACCTCAGGCACAGACATCGTTTTGCTCTCGGCAGTACAGGCAATAGCCGTATTTTCGCTATTGCCGACTTTGTTTACCAGCAAATCGTCGTCGCCCGAAGATATATGAAGGTGACCGGCAAAACCTTTGTTTTGATAAAAAGTAGAACGCTTGTACATAAGATTACGCCCTACTCCCATATAAGGTTTGCCCGAATATGCAAAACCCAAATACTGCATTGCAATAAACAGAGTATCATAAGATATAAGCCTGCCGATAAAACTTTTCTCTCTTATGTAGTCACCATAACCTATTACCAACTCGGTATTTTTGTCCAGATTACGAACCATTAGATTTATCCATTGGTCAGAGACAGGGTAACAGTCGGCATCGGTAAAGAGCAGCAGTTCGTTTTTGGCTGCTTTTACCCCTATGGTAATTGCAAGTTTTTTACGACTAATGATATTGGTATCAATCGGCACATTGGTTATGTACAGATTGGGATATTGTTCGGCAAACGAATTGAGTACTCCCTCGGTGTTGTCCTCAGAGCCGTCGTTGACCAAGATTACTTCAAAATCGGGATAATCTTGCTCCATTATTTTAGGCAAGAAATTACGTAAATTCTCCTCTTCGTTGCGAGCACAAATAATAATAGACACAGGTGGCTGTTCGACAGAAAATCTCACTTTACCTTGAACTATTTTTCGATTTTGACGGATAACTCCCGAAAAATAATACAAATAATAATATACCTGCACACAAAAAAACAAAAACATTACCACTCCAAGTAGTAATAAAATAAGGTTAAAACCCTGAAAATACGACTCCATTAGTTTATGCTAAATTTTGTGCAAAGGTAATTCAAAAAAGCGATTTAACAAAAAGTAATTTTTATTAAAAAATCGGAATATGAGACAACGTAGTAAAGCAAATTGATAAACACCAACCTAAGAACAATAATGGTACATAAAAACAAAAAGAGGTCGCAAAACACAACCTCTTTTTGTGGTGCCACCAAGAATCGAACTAGGGACACACGGATTTTCAGTCCGTTGCTCTACCAACTGAGCTATGGCACCAATCTCTGTTTTCCAATTGGAATGCGAAAGTAATATTTTTTTTTGAACCGACAAAATATTTTGTGATTTTTCTGCAAAAAAAACATATTTTTTCTCACAAATGTTATTTATCCATTATTTGGTTTAAAAAAAAATCGCCACAAACAGCTATCGAACAACACTTTTTCGGCTACTTGCTCGTTATAACGCCAATACACAAAGAGCCAAAAGGAGGATGTGGGGAGACAAGTCGCACATTCGACAGGAGAACCCTCTGACACACAAAGTTTTTCTATTATACAATTCGGGCATATTGATTATTTTAATCACTTTTTATCGAAATTATTTTTTACCTTTGTATGTTTTTCAGTCTAATAACTGATAATTTATAAATAATATTAACTAAACCATATTAGAAAAATCATGAAGAAATTATTTTTATTATTCGTTGCTGTTTCTTTGGGCATATCCGCATTTGCTCAAGAGAAGAAATTTGTTCAGTTTGCCGAGTCTGTTTATGATTTCGGAGTAATCGCCGAAGGTGGTGGCAATTATGGTACTTTTACCGCCGTATTCAAATTTACAAACGTTGGCAATTCGCCTATTTTTATAGAGAATGCAAGAGCTTCGTGCGGATGCACCACTCCGAGAATAGACCTTAGCAAACCGATAGCTCCCGGCGACTCAAGCGAAATACCGGTTGCTTATAACACCAACGGACGTCCCGGCTCTTTCAACAAAGATGTTACTATTACGTTCAAAAACGCTGCCGGCGAAACCAGCGTAGAAAGAATTGTAATTAAAGGAAGAGTTACTCCCAAAGGAGCTCAAAATACGGCAAAAGAAGAAAACATATCGAAAAAAACAGAGCCACAGAAAGATAACGCTCAAAAAAGCAACAACAAAAACAAGTCGTCCGAACAGAAACCAAATAAGAAATCGAAAAAAAGCAAAGTCATACCAACTTGATACTTAAAAAAACATAAAAAATACTAACTTTGCGGTTAGTATTTTTTTTAAGCTTTTGTTGTATCGTGAAAAAGTTAGCAATTATATTATTATTGTATTCTGCTTGTGGATTAACGGCTCAAGATAAAATCAATTTGGTTTTCAACGAGACTACTCACGAATTCGGTTCAATAGACGCATCCGAACGTGCTGTTGCTGTTTTCTCGTTTGTCAATGTTTCTGCCAAGCCTGTTTATATCTATCACATAGAGGAAACCTACGGATGTTATATAATCTACCATAGCCGTCGCCCTGTAATTACCGGAGCGACCGGAACAGTAACTGTACAATACAACCATTTGGGAAACTACGGTAAATTCGACAAAAGCATTTATGTGAAAGTCAGCAACGGCACAGACAACCGCACGTTGGAGTTCAAGCTGACAGGCAATATTCTACCCTCCGCCGACAACAATAAAGATAAGTTTGTGTATCGACAAGACGGATTGGCTTTTAGAGAAATGGGAATGGATATAGGTGCCGTAATAAAAGGATTTGTGGCTAACAAATCTTTTGAGATATACAATTATTCGTCCAAGCCGATACGATTGGATTTTAGCAATATCCCAAATTTTATATACATTACCAACGAAGGTGAGCGTACCATTGGACCCGAAGAGACGGTAAAGATAAATGTAAAATACGATTCGGGCAAAGCCAAGTATTTTGGTCTGTTAACGAGCAATATACTTTTGAAGATTAATAAAAAAAATGAGGTTAAATTTCCGATAAAAGCTAATATTAAAGAAGATTTTTCGAGTGTGTCCGTATCCGATTTTCATAACAAACCCGAAATAAGAATCACCCCCGACTATATTAATCTCGGCGAAATAGAGAGTGGCAAACTGTACAAAACAAAGCTAAAAATCGAAAACCGAGGCTCTTCGCCTTTAAAAATACACAATATTATAGCCCCTACACACACAACCTATTCTAAACCCAAAAATAATGTTTTGGATCCGGAGCAATCTGTTATATTGGAGCTAACCATTGAACCCGACAAGACAAATATTTTCTCCGAAGAACAATTTATCCGGATTATCTCCAACGATTGCACCAATCCTATATTAGACGTATATATACAAGGTTGGAGCATTTCTTCTGTTTTTTATAAATAAAAAATATTAACTTTGCACCTCAATTGACACAGTCTATAAATTTTATTTTTTAACTATTAAAATAATTATAATGAAAAAATTAACTTTTTTAACACTTTTTCTTGCCTTCTATTTGACAGGCTTTGCACAGAAAGACACAACAGGTTTTGTCTTTACCACAGTAAAAGAGAACAAAATTACTCCCGTAAAAAACCAAAATCGTTCATCTACATGCTGGTCGTATTCGGCATTAGGTTTTATAGAAGCGGAGCTTTTACGTATGAACAAAGGAGAACAAGATTTTTCGGAAATGTTTGTTGTATATCATACAATGATAGATAGGGCGGTTAATTATGTGCGTTTGCACGGCGAAAGCAGTTTTTCGCCGGGAGGCAGTTTTTATGACGTGTTATACTGCTGGAAACATTACGGAATAGTTCCCGACAAGGAGATGCCCGCCGGTGTGATGTATGGCGATACTCTTCCCAACCACAATGATTTAGATGCGGCAGCAAAAGCGTATGTAGATGTTATCGCCAACAGCAAATCTTCTAAATTGTCTTCTCTTTGGAAACAGCCTCTTTTTGCCATTTACGACACATATTTAGGCAAATTACCCAAAGAGTTTACCCATAAAGGCAAAAAATATACTCCAAAGACTTTCGCCGATAGTTTTGGTTTGAATATTGACGATTATGTGTCTCTTACAAGTTATACCCACCATCCTTTTTATGAAGCTTTTTCTTTGGAAATACAAGACAATTGGAGAAATGCGAGGTCTTACAATTTGCCTATTTCGGAGCTTATGCAGGTTATGAATAATGCAGTGAATACCGGATATACCATTGCTTGGGGTTCTGATGTGAGCGAAGATGGTTTTACTCGTACAGGTATAGCCGTAATGCCCGATGCCAAAAAAGGAGCCGAACTTACAGGTTCTGATATGGCTCGTTGGTTGGGTCTTTCGAAAGCAGACAAACGCTCGGAGCTTACAGCCAGACCATTGCCCGAAATGACCGTTACACAAGAAATGCGTCAAGAAGCGTATGATAATTGGGAAACTACCGATGACCACGGAATGCTGATTTACGGAATAGCAAAAGACCAAAACGGCAAGCAATATTTTATGGTAAAAAACTCTTGGGGCGAAGCCGGCAAATACAAAGGATTTTGGTATGCCTCCGAAGCTTTTGTTGCATACAAAACTATGAATATTATTGTGCACAAAAATGCTATCCCAAAAGAAATTTTGAAAAAACTCAATTTGAAATAAATTTCGTATAAAGGGCGTAAAATAAACGCCCTTTTTTGTTTGGAAATAAAATTATACCTTTGCAGAAAAAAATCATTATAATAAAATCAATTAAAAAAATAATTATATGAGTGCTCAAAATAATACTCCGTCTTCGGACAAACTCAAAGCTTTGCAGTTGGCAATGGATAAAATAGAAAAAGACCATGGCAAAGGTACTATTATGAAGTTAGGCGACAACAATATAGAGGATATAGGTATTATTCCGACCGGCTCTATTGGGCTGAATGCGGCTTTGGGTGTAGGAGGTTATCCGAGAGGAAGAATAATAGAGATTTATGGACCCGAATCGAGCGGAAAGACTACTCTTGCCATTCACGCTATTTCGGAGGCACAGAAGGCGGGCGGTATTGCTGCAATTATAGATGCGGAACACGCTTTTGACAGATTTTATGCAAAGCAGCTTGGTGTCGATGTGGACAATTTACTTATTTCCCAACCCGACTCGGGCGAACAGGCATTAGAAATAGCCGACCAACTTATTCGTTCGTCTGCATTGGATATTCTTGTAATAGATTCGGTGGCGGCACTTACACCCAAAGCAGAATTGGAAGGAGATATGGGAGATAATAAAGTAGGGCTTCAAGCCAGATTGATGTCTCAGGCTTTACGTAAGCTCACGGCTTCTATCTCACGTACTAATACCACTTGCATTTTTATAAATCAACTTCGTGAAAAAATTGGTGTTATGTTCGGTTCGCCCGAAACTACTACCGGAGGTAATGCATTGAAATTTTATGCTTCCGTTCGTTTAGATATACGTCGTATAGGTGCCATTAAAGAGGGCGAAAATCAGTTGGGCAATCAGACTCGTGTAAAAGTTGTGAAAAACAAGGTTGCTCCTCCTTTTAAAAAAGCCGAATTTGATATTATGTTCGGACAAGGTATTTCTCGCAGTAGCGAAATTATTGATTTAGGAGTCGATTTTGGCATAATCAAAAAGAGCGGTTCGTGGTTTTCGTATGGAGATAGTAAGTTGGCACAGGGGCGAGATGCTTCCAAGAAAATAATAGAGGATAATCCTGAGTTGGCACAAGAGATAGAAGACAAAATAATGCTTGCTCTAAAAGAGAATAAAGAGGCTCCCAAAGAGACAAAAAAAGAGAAAGACAACAAAGAGTAAATATTTTTTGTTTTGTATTTTTGAAAAAAATATTAATTTTGCAATTCGTTTTGTGCAACCTCTGATAGAAATAGAGTTGTCTATGAATGTTGCACTTAGTATAAATATAAATGATTGAATGTAAATGGATTTAATTAAGATTGCAGAACAAGCTTTTGCCTCGGGTCAAGAGCATCCTAAATTTAAAAGCGGAGATACTATTACAGTCGCTTATAGAATTAAAGAAGGAAATAAAGAGCGTGAGCAATTGTATCGCGGGGTAGTTATTAAAATTGTCGGACATGGCGACAAAAAACGCTTTACGGTACGTAAAATATCGGATAACGTAGGTGTAGAGAGAATTTTTCCTATGGATTCTCCTTTTATCAGTAGCATCGTTGTAAATAAAGTCGGTAAAGTACGCCGTGCCAAACTATACTACTTGCGTGAAAGAACCGGTAAAAAAGCTCGTATCAAAGAGAAAAGAGTTTAATTTCAATCTTTTGACAATAAAAATCGTCATCTTATATGGCGATTTTTTTATTACACAATAAGAGCAAGGAGAATATCATTTTTTTCAAAAAAAATAAATACGAAAGATTTTATTACTTTTGTATTTATTTTTTGTTTCACACTAACACTTTTATTATCAAACGATTTATAGTTGTTTAATAATAAGAAAAATATTTTACTGATTTTATTAAACTCAAAATAGTCTCTAATGATCGACCCTCAGACCGTTGCCCGAATACACGATGCCGCCAAGATAGAGGAGGTAGTAGGCGATTTTGTCTCGCTCAAAAAACGTGGGGCAAACCTCGTGGGTTTATGTCCGTTTCATAACGAGAAGACGGGGTCGTTCAACGTATCGCCTGCAAGGGGCATATTCAAGTGCTTCGGCTGTGGCGAAGGAGGCAACTCGGTACGGTTTATAATGCGACACGAACATCTATCGTACCCCGATGCACTACGTTATTTGGCAAAAAAATATCATATCGAAATAGTCGAAAAAGAGCTTACCGACGAAGAGAAATCGCTCCTGTCAGACCGCGACAATATGCTAAATATAAGCGAGTTTGCGTCAATATATTTTGCAAAAAATCTCGAAAAAGACGAGGGCAGAGCCATAGGCAAATCTTACTTTTACGAGCGTGGCTTTTCTGACGATATTATCAAAAAATTTGGGTTGGGCTACTCTATCGACAGCTACGACGACCTGTGCAACGAAGCACGCAAACGTGGCTATGCAGACGACTACCTCATCAAAACGGGTCTTGCATACAAAAACGACCGAGGCGAACTCGTCGATAGGTTTCGCGGACGAGTGATATTTCCCATTCATTCGCTTGCAGGTAAGGTTATTGGCTTCGGAGGCAGGATTTTGGCGAAAAACGACAAAATCGCCAAGTATGTCAATTCGCCGGAGAGCGAAATCTATAACAAGAGCAACGAACTGTACGGCATATTTTTTGCAAAAAATCAGATAGTAAAACAAGACCGCTGTTTCCTTGTGGAGGGCTATACCGACGTTATTTCGATGCACCAAGCAGGCATAGAGAATGTGGTATCGTCGTCGGGTACGTCGCTTACCGAAGGGCAGATAAAACTGATACACCGTTTTACACAAAATATCACCGTCATCTACGACGGCGACGCTGCGGGTATTAAGGCTTCGATACGCGGAATAGATATGTTGCTCGAAAACGGTATGAATATAAAAGTGGTACTACTACCCGACGGCGACGACCCCGACAGTTTTGCAAAAAAAAACAACGCATCGGATTTCATAGAGTATATCGGGCAACATCAAGTCGATTTTATAGAGTTCAAAATCAACTTGTTGAAAGACGATGCAAAAAACGACCCCGTCAAAAAGGCGGCAATGATAGGCGATGTGATACGGTCGATAGCCATCATTCCAAACCAAATAGTAAGAGCCACTTACGCCAAAGAGTGTGCCTTCCGCCTCGATATAGAGGAGTCCATTGTTTATAACGAAATAAACAAGATACTTCGTAAACGTCGCGAAGAAGAGTTTAAACGACAAGAGGCACAGAGCAATAGAGAAGCAAACATTACCGCTCAACAAAACACAGATTATCAGAACAATACTCAACCGACAGAAACACTACCGCCTCTACGAACGACCAAACGCGATGCCCTCTACAAACACGAAAAGGAGCTTATCCGCTTTGTGATACGTGACGGACAGAAACATCTGGTGCAGGACACCAACGAAAAAGGTTATCTTAATGTGGGAGAATATATTTATCAATCACTGAAAAGTAGCAATTTATCGCTACGTAATGAGGTTTTTGCACAAATACTCGAAGAGTTTTATCAACTGAATAACAAAGAGTGGTTTAATGTCGAAAACTATTTTCAGTATCATCAGGACGGTAATATAAGTGCCCTTGCAATCGAGTTTTTGACCGACAAATATATTGCCGGCAAAAAGGAGAGCAACGCCGATAAAGCCGACGAAATAGAGGTGCCCGACATTATTGAGGGCGACGAACGTAGTCTGATACGGCACAACTTCGCCAAACTTCGTAAGGCTAAGGAGATGGACAAAAAGCGACTCGAAGAGGAGGAGTCGATGCGAAGGTACAAACTTTCGCTCGACAAGATAATAATAGAGTATGTCAATGCTCTGCTCAACAACGAGTTGTCGAAGTACTTAAAAGAGCTGCAAAGCTCCGGCAATAAGCAAGTTGAAGAGTATATGGCGGTGCTAAATCAACGTTACAACCTTATCCAAGAACATCTTAAAAACAGGGTGATAGTAAAAATAAAATGAGGCTTGCCCAAAGCAAACCTCATTAGTGACTCATAAGGGATTCAAACCCCTAACCTTCTGATCCGTAGTCAGATGCTCTATTCAGTTGAGCTAATGAGCCATCATTTTTTGGTTATGCAAAGGTAATACATTTTTTTTGTTCCGCAAAATATTATTCTTTAATTTTGCTCAATAATATTATTTAACCTAACTTTGTACATTTATTTTACAGAAAATACACATAACATAAGACAATGGATAATCAATTTAAACTCAACACCATACCGGAAGCTCTCGAAGACTTCAAAGCGGGTAAATTTCTCATTGTAGTAGATGACGAAGACCGTGAGAACGAAGGCGATTTTATTATAGCAGCCGAAAAAATCACACCTGAGGCTGTCAATTTTATGCTTATCAACGGTCGTGGAGTGCTTTGCGTGCCTATTACCGAGGAGCGTTGCAACGAACTCGAATTGCCGAAGCAGGTGTACGACAATACCTCTATTCACGGCACTCCTTTTACGGTTACGGTCGATAAAATCGAGGGGTGTACCACAGGAGTAAGTGCCGAAGACAGAGCAGCTACCATTCGTGCCTTAGCCGACCCAACCTCTACTCCGCAGACTTTTGGTCGTCCGGGACACATAAATCCGCTATACGCTCGTTCGCGTGGAGTACTTCGTAGAGCAGGACATACCGAAGCGGCGGTTGACCTCGCTCGCTTGTCGGGGTTATATCCGGCTGCCGCTCTCATCGAGATAATGAACGAAGATGGCACTATGGCACGTATGCCTCAACTTATAGAGACGGCGAAAAAGTTCAATATCAAGATAATAACCATAAAAGACCTTATCGCCTACCGCCTCAACGAAGAGAGTCTTGTGGAGCGTGTAGCCGAGTCGAACCTGCCGACGGCTTATGGTAATTTCAGAATTATTACCTTTCGTCAGAAGAGCAACGGACTCGAACATATTGCCCTTACCAAAGGCGATATAGACGGCAACGAACCGATGCTTGTACGCGTCCATTCATCGTGTGTTACAGGCGACATATTCGCTTCGAGTCGCTGTGATTGCGGAGAGCAGCTGCATAAAGCTATGGAGCTAATCGAAAAAGAGGGCAAAGGGCTGGTAATATATATGAATCAAGAGGGACGTGGCATTGGGCTTACCAACAAAATAAAGGCTTATGCACTACAAGACAAAGGTTTGGATACGGTCGATGCCAATCTGCACCTTGGATTTAAGGCGGACGAGCGCGACTACGGTGTCGGTGCCTCGATACTTCGTAGTCTGGGCGTGGGCAAGATGCGTCTTATGACCAACAATCCCGTAAAACGTATCGGATTGGAGTCGCACGGATTGGAGATAACAGAGATAGTACCTATCGAGATTACGGCTAATGAGCATAACAAACATTATCTAAAAACAAAAAAAGAGAAGTTGGGACATATATTGAACAAACTGTAACAACACTTTTTTGCCTAACCTATCAACTAAAAGGTTGCTAACCTGTTTCGAGGCAGCAACCTTTTTATTATTAACCTGCAAACTAATTATTTCCCCAAGAACGGATATTTGTAATCAGTCGGGTGCGACAAGTGTCTCTTTGATTGTACGAGGCGAAGCCCAACGCACAAGATTGAGGTAAGAGGCCTGACTAAGATAAAACATCAACTTCTTTTCCGATAGCTCAATACTGCCCAACAATTGAAAAACATTGCCAATGCACATAGCGGATAAAAAATATGCTGCATATCATAAAAAGTTACACCTTTGAGGTAAACCATTCGCAAAGACTGAATAAAATATTTCAATGGACTGACATTACCTATCAACTGCATCCATTCGGGCATATTACTAAATGGGGTGAAAAGTCCGCTTAAATATATCATCGTTACCACAAAAAAGAACATAATGAAAATTGCCTGTTGAACATTGCCCGAATGATTGGAAACAATCAGCCCAAACCCCGAAATGCACAAGATAAATATAATAGCAAAAAGATATATCAGCAAAATCGAACCTTTGGGCAATATACCATAAAACAAAAATGCCGACAACATACTAAGCGAGATAACCACAAAGCCGGCTACCCAATAAGGAATAAGTTTAGAGAGAATTAATGTAAATTTGCCAACGGGCGTTACGTTCATCTGCTCGATAGTACCGTTTTCCTTTTCGCTTACGATATTCAGAGTTGGCAAGAATCCACATATCAGCGTTAGCATCATTGCCATAAGTGCCGGTATCATAAATGATTTGTAATTTAAATTAGGATTGAATCGGAAAATCGGACGTACCTCTATTGTCGGTTTGGCTTTAACGATTTCGGGTAGTTGTTTTGCAATCAAATCGCCATTGAAATCGGCAATAATGTTTGTGAGGTATGCTGAACCGAGACCGCCCTTCATTACATTGACCGTGTTGGCAGAAATCATTACGTTACCCCGATTCTCGCGGAGGAGACTTTGCTGAAACTTTTGAGGTATTTCGAGTAAAATGTCTGAACTGCCTCGTTCGATGCTTTTCATCGCTGCTTCGGTATTGTCGAAATAGCCGCTGATATGGAAGTTGCCCGACGAAACAATTTTTTCCCGTATCTGTCGTGATGTTTGGCTTAGGTCATTATCAACCACGGCAAGCGATACATTTTTTACATCCATATCGGCTATCAACGGAAATACCGCCAATACCAGAAAGGGCCACGCTATTACCATTTTGGGCAAAAAACCGTTTCTTAAAAACTGTTTAAACTCTTTTTCCAACAAATATCGCAACATAATTATTCGATTTTTAAACAGATTGTCATTCAATTCTTTTATTAAACTTTTTCACACTTATTATCAATAGACACAGAGCCATTCCGCTTAGAACGGTCAATTCTTTTGATATGGCTGCAATACCGACACCTTTTATCATCACATTGCGAACTGCTTCTATAAACCATTTGGCAGGGACTATATATGCAAACCACTGTAAAACAAGTGGCATATTTTCAATCGGGAAAATCATTCCGGACAGCATCAACGTTAGCATTATCCCTACTACAACCGAAACAAGCAGAGCAACAATTTGCGAAGGTGCAACAATAGAGATAAGCACTCCGAGCGACAGACAAACAAAGATAAAAACCAAAGATAAGCCTATAAGTAAACCTAAACTCCCCACAATCGGCACTTTGAGCACAAAAACCGAAAGCAACAATACCGTTGTAAGGTTAAACAGCGATAAAATGAAATATGGGGCGGTTTTGGACAGAATTATTGTTATAGGTTTTATGGGCGAAACGAGTAGTACCTCCATCGAACCGGTCTCTTTTTCGCGGGCAATGGCCACGGAAGTCATCAGTGTGCAAATCAGCATCAAGACCATTCCCAAAACACCCGGAACAATATTGTATGTGCCTTTCATTGTAGGATTGTATAAAAGTTTTAGTTCGCAATTTATACGTGGCAGAGATGTACCTGCCTGATTCGGGGTATTGATTGTTGCTATCGGGCTACGGTTGATAATAACAGTTGCATAATTGACAAGAGTTGATGCGGTGTTGGGGTCTGAACCGTCGGCAATCAGTTGAATGTTTGCATTACCACGATTGAGATTTTCATTAAATCGCGGTTCAAAAACCACTACAATCCCAATATCTCCTTTTTTCAAGGTTTGTTCTATGTCCGAAATATCGGAAAGATAGCGGTCGATAATAAAATACTCGCTTGTGGATAGGTTATTGACTATTTGCTGCGTTGCCACATCTCTCGAAGGGTCGAATACCGCTACACGGGTATTTCTGATTTCGGTACTAATGCCAAAACCAAAAAGTATAAGCATTATAATGGGTAGTATCAGCAAGATAATCATTGTCCAAGTATCTCGAAAAATATAGCGGAACTCTTTTTTGAAAAACGCTATAAACAGCGATTTTGCCCTTGTCTGTTTCGATTTGGATATCTTCATCTTAAATTATTTTTGTTAGTTATCGCCTCTTTTTGCTACTCTTGCCAATTTTGTAAAAACCTCGTCCATAGAAGCTGCCCCAAATTGCTGTTTTAGGTTGGTAGGTGTATCAAGAGCTTCTATTCTTCCGTCAACCATAATGGAAATGCGGTTACAATACTCGGCTTCGTCCATATAGTGGGTTGTAACAAATACGGTTATGCCATCGGAAGCAGCTTTGTAAATCAGTTCCCAAAACTGACGACGCGATGCAGGGTCAACGCCTCCCGTAGGCTCGTCTAAAAATACAATTTCGGGACGGTGGATAATGGAGATAGAAAATGCCAATTTCTGTTTCCAACCGAGAGGCAACTCTTTTACAAGGGTGTTCTTTTCGTTCTCAAAATTTAAGGCAACAAGCATTTTGTCGATTATCTCCGTGATTTCCCTACGTGGTACTCCGTAAATACCTGCATACAACCGCATATTTTCCCAAACTTTCAGGTCTTCGTAGAGTGCAAATTTTTGGCTCATATAGCCAATGTGTTTTTTCACTTCTTCGGATTGCTGCGATATATCGAAACCCGCGACAGTTCCGCCTCCCAAGGTAGGTTTGCTCAATCCGCACAATATACGCATAGCGGTAGTTTTACCGGCTCCATTGGCACCCAGAAAACCAAATATTTCGCCTTTTTCTACCTCAAAACTTATATTGTCCACTGCGATAAAGTCGCCGAAACGTTTGGTTAGATTTGTTATTTGTATTACTGCGTTTTTCATATTCGAGAGTTGGTTAAATTCATAAAACAATCTTCAATGGTTGGTGCAGTTTCTTTGATTTCCACATTATTATAACCAATTTGCCTGAGATAAAGGTTCATTTCATCACATAGCTTATCGTTGTCGTATTTAAAAGTTATGTGATGAAATTCTCCAAAAGTATGACATGTTTTAGTGCTTTCAAACTTCCGCAAATCATCTAACAAGCGGCTCATATTGTTGGCTTTGACTGCGAAAATTTTTTGCGGCATTTTGTCGATTATTCCCTGTGGTGTGTCGATGGTCATAATTGAGCCTTTTTGTATCATTGCAATACGGTCGCACAGCATCGCCTCGTCCATATATGGTGTGGAAACTACAATAGTAATTCCCTCGGTTTTCAGTTTTTGCAACATTGCCCACAACTCTTTGCGGCTCACAGGGTCGATACCTGTGGTCGGCTCGTCAAGGAACAATACAAGCGGACGATGTATCAAAGCACACGAAAGGGCAAGTTTCTGCTTCATACCTCCCGAAAGTTTGCCTGCCATGCGGTCTCTGAAAGGCTCTATCCGGATGTAAATATCTTTGATTAGGTCGTAATTTGCGGCAATGGTAGTGCGAAAAAGCGTTGCAAAGAAATCAAGATTTTCCTCGACCGTCATGGTCTGATAAAGCGAAAATCGTCCGGGCATATAGCCCACGTTTTCGCGAATGCGACTATAATCTTGCACTATATCCCAACCATTAAGCGTTGCTGTGCCACTATCGGCAAGAATAAGTGTGGTCAGAATTCGGAAAAGCGTGGTTTTGCCTGCCCCGTCGGGACCGATAAGACCAAATATTTCACCTTTGCCGACAGAAAAACTGATTTCCGACAATGCCTGTACTTTGCTGTACCGCTTGCTTATGTTATGTACCGCTATCATTTTTTATTGCTTCATTTTTTATCAAAAATCACTCCCCCATACATCCCGATTTTCAGATAGCCGTCATTTTTTACGGTTATCTTTACAGCATAAACAAGGTTTGCTCTCTCATCTTGTGTTTGAACGGTTTTGGGAGTAAATTCCGATTTGTCGGAAATCCACGATATATTTCCCTTGTACTCACGTTTGTTTTTTTCGCCGAAATCGGCAAATACTTCGACACTCTGTCCTATTTTCAACTGTGTGAGCTGTGCCGAGGTTACGAAAGCTCTCAACGTAATATTCTGCAAATCGGCAATTTTGTAAAGCGGCTTTCCGACGGTAGCAAATTCATTTACTTTCGCTATTTTAGCAAGCACTGTCCCGTTTTGCGGAGCTGTGAGGCAGTATTTGGCGAGTTGGTCTTCGAGCTGTTCTATTTGAACCTGCAATGTTGCCACATCGCCACTGATACCGCCACTTGAAATCTCTAACGAAGATTGCTGAGCGTTTATCTGCTTTTGTAATACTTCGATTTGAGCATTCACATCATCTAATTGTTTCTGTGTAGCGGCATTGCCTGCGACCAATTTTTCGAGGCGGGTTCGCTCGGTTTGGGCAGTTTGAAGTTGAGTCCGTAATGCCGAAAGTTGTACCGAAATGTTGGGTTTTCGACCCAGCAAAGCACGAATCTGGCTCTCCAACTGTCGTTTTTTCAGATACAACTGTGTGCTGTCTATATACCCTATTACCTGACCTGCGGCAAGCTCTTGCCCCTCTTCCACATCGAACCGACGAATTATGCCTGTGGCTTCGGAAGAGATAATTGTTTCTTCGGCTTCGAACATACCCGAAGCCTCGAAATCGTTTTTATTGTCGCCGCAACCCATTAATAACGAACAATTTATAACTAATAATATCCATTTTGCTTTTTTAATCATTAATTTGGTATTCATATCGCTTTTATTCTTATTGATTTAAAAGTACATTTCAGAAAAATTGTTTGTCAATGTTATACTCACAGAATTATCTTTTTCAAAGAAAACAACATTGTCTTCACGAGCAAGCCAACCGAGAGCATATAATATATTTTCACTGCTTAATTTTGTTTTGGTTTGTATTTCACTAATTAACAATGTTTTTTGTTCGCTTAGAAGTTGCCTTATTTATTATTCCGGCATTCGCACCTATGTCTTTTTTTATCATATATTAAAATGGTATTAATTAATGATTTTAATTTCCTGTTGTTGTCTTTATACCATATTGATACATAAGCAATTGTATCTCGTGTAAGATAAGGTTTTGCCGTGCTTGGGCTTCGGCATTGACGGCAATAAGGTAATCGTTGGTGGTCGCCGTGCCGTTTTCCAACTGTATTTGTGTGGCATTTTTTACCTTTTGGCGTAACTTGATAATCTCGCTGTCGTCAGTCATCAATTGCTGCATTTTGGAAATTTCGGCATATTGCTGACATAGTACAAGATTGGTGTTGAATAAAAATATCTCCTGTTGCAGTTTTATTCCTTCCTGATTTGTTGCAACTTGTTTTCGCTCATTTTTAGCAGTATAAAGTCCTGACAAATTCCAACTCAATCGCACTCCCGTGAGATAGTAAGGAGCGAAGTTATCTTCAAACATATTTAGTGCCGGCTTACCGAAACCACCTTGCAAAAATAGACTCAAACGAGGTAGATTCTTGTTTGTAATCAAGCGATTTTGGAGGTCAAAGGCTCTGTTTTGCAAGTCGAACAACTCTATTTCGGGACGGTTAATTTCGTTTGAAACAGTCGGCGGTAGCGGCTTTTCAAAAACCGTGTGTTCATCAATTTTTTGTCCGATAAACATCGAAAGCATATCGACATACCCTTTGCGTACGGTTTGCTGTTCGATTGTTCGCTGTTGGGTTTTGAGCAATTCGGCTTTGAGATTATCTGCCGTGTTGTGCAATGCCACACCGTTTTTGACAGCTACTTCGGCACGTTCAATACCGCTTTGAATATCTTTTTTTATAAGTTCGGTCTGTACTATCTGTTCGTCGATAAGCAGCACTCCGAAAAAAAGCGAATTGATACGCTCGCGAAGTTTGTACAACTCAACTTCCAATTTCTGTTTTTCGACCTCGGCGTTTGCTCTGACCAAATCACTTTGATTTTTGTTAGTTACCAAGCCGGTAAGCGAATAGGATATATCGCCGTAAAGTTTGTATTGGTCTTTGCTCATTTCGGGGATAGTAGGCACATTGTTTCCCAAAATCGGTTTTAATGCCTCAAAATCAAGAGGTATTTTTGTTACTTCCGATTGATAGGTTGCCTGAGCATAAATGCCGATTTGTGGCAAATATGCCTTTTGTGCGTTCTCGATAGAAAATTCTTTGGACTTCTCTATCAACTCATATTGCTTGACAAGTGGAAAATTTTCTCTTGCCATTCGGTAGCAATCATCGATTTGCAATGTCTGAGCACTCAAACTCACAGTGGCAAAGAGCCAACTTAACAATAGCGTGTTTTTAACATTAATCATTTGGTTTGTTATTTTGATTTATTCATTTGATTAAATATGGTGTAAAAAAAATTACGACGAAAAAAACATTGCTTTCATCCACATAGGAATCAGCTTTTTGCGTTCCTCCATTAACTTAACAAACAGAGCATTATCTACTCCTACAATATTTGTTATAAAAAATTGTGCAATGATAGGATAAAGAGCCAACCCCATTAAATTTACCATAAAGTGCATCAAATTAGGCTCTTTGATTTTGCCATTCATCGCATTTTCTTGAAACTGACGAACAAAAGCGGAGTTCGAAATTACCTTTTCAACTTGCAACTTATACAATATTTCGTTGTGCCTCTTGTGGATAGCATCTAAAATAAACAACGGAACATCAGGGTATTCAATGCCAAAATTGATATAGTTTTCTGCGATAAGTTCGATTTTTCTCTCGAACGAGGTGCTCTCGTCATTAAAAACACTCACCATCGTATGTAAAAAATGCGACAACGTTTCAAGTACCACTATATCAAATAGCTTCTCTTTGCTACGAAAATAGTAGTTCAGCAAAGCGAGGTTTATCCCTGCCTCTTCGGCAATATCGCGGGTACGAGTAGCAGCAAAGCCCTTTCGCTGAAATACGATGCGAGCCGCATTCTTGATTTTTTCTTCTGTCGAAATATCTTTAACCTCTGCTACTTTTAATTTTGCCATATTGTTGTGATAAAAAAAATGTCTTACGATGCAAAGGTATAAAAATATTCTTAATTAAAACAAATTATTTAATCAAATGATTAGTTTTTTTTTTGATAAACTGATATTGTTCTTTGTCGTAATGAATTAATAAATAGAAAAGTAAAACGTAGAAATCGTGTTTTTTAAAATGCCATTACAAAAAAGGTTACTACCTTATTTCGAGGTAGTAACCTTTTGACTATTAACCTGCAAACTAATTATTTCCCCAAGAACGGATATTTGTAATCAGTCGGTGGGACTAGTGTCTCTTTGATTGTACGAGGCGAAATCCAACGTACAAGATTGAGGTAAGAGCCGGCTTTGTCGTTGGTTCCCGATGCTCTACCGCCACCAAACGGTTGTTGTCCTACGACAGCTCCCGTCGGCTTGTCGTTGATATAGAAGTTGCCCGCAGCAAAACGCAACGCATTCTCGGCTATCTTTGTGGCATAGCGGTCGTTCGAGAATATGGAGCCGGTGAGGGCATAGGGAGAGGTTTTGTCGCAGAGTTCGAGAGTGTGTTCAAAATCTTTGTCGTCGTAAACATAGATAGTGATGACAGGTCCGAAAATCTCTTCGCACATAGTTTCGTAATCGGGCTTTTTCGCCTCTATCACAGTCGGCTCAACGAAGTATCCGACCGATTTGTCGCACTTACCGCCAAAGATGATTTCGGCATCTTTCGACTTTCGGGCACGCTCGATATACCCTGCAATGTTATCGAACGACGCCTCGTCGATAACTGCATTTACGAAGTTGCCAAAATCGCGTACATCGCCCATTTTGACGGTTTTGAGCATATCGCCGATATTCTTTTTGGTAGCCGCCCAGAGCGATTTGGGGATATAGGCACGCGAAGCAGCCGAACACTTTTGCCCTTGATACTCGAACGCACCGCGCACGATAGCCACAGCAAGTTCTTGAGCATCGGCAGTGCTATGAGCAAAAACGAAATCTTTACCGCCAGTCTCTCCAACAAGTTTCGGATAGGTCTTGTATTTGGCAATGTTATCGCCCACTGTCTTCCAGAAATTTTGGAATACGCCTGTGGAGCCCGTGAAGTGTATGCCTGCAAAGTCGGGGTGGTTCATTACTATATCGCTGATAGTGCTACCCTTACCCGGCAGGAAGTTGATAACACCGTCGGGTACGCCTGCCTCCATAAGTATCTTCATAGCATAATAATTCGACAATATGGCGGTAGTAGCAGGTTTCCAAACCGTTACGTTACCCATAAGCACGGGGCTGATATTGAGATTGACTGCAATAGCCGTAAAGTTAAAAGGAGTGATGGAGTATATAAAGCCTTCGAGCGGACGATATTCTACTCTGTTTATGCAGTCGGTCGTGGGCGAGAAGGGCTGGTCGCTATATACCTGTGCCGCATAAAAAGGATTGAAGCGGAGAAAGTCGATGGTTTCGCACGCAGAGTCGATTTCTGCCTGAAAAGCGTTTTTGCCCTGTCCGAGCATTGTGGCGGCATTCATCAGGTATCGATATTTTTTTGCAAAAAGTTCGCCTGCTCTAAGAATGATGCCGGCACGGTCTTCCCAAGGCATATCAGCCCACGCCTTGCGAGCTTTCAGTGCGGCATCGATAGCCATTTTTACCTCTTTTTCGGTACATTGATGATATGTTGCCAACACGTGCCCGTGTTCGGTAGGCATCACTACTTTGCCTATTTTACCTGTCTTAACCTCTTTACCGCCTATTATGAGGGGTATTTCTATTTGATTTTCGTATTGGCGTTTCAGCTCACGTTCGAGCTCCATACGCTCTACACTTTTAGGTGCATAGCCCAATACAGGTTCGTTCTTGGGCGTTTGAAATCTGAATATTGCGTTGTTCATAAAAAAATAGTTGATTTTTACTTTGTTTATAAAGCTACAAAGTTAAATATAAACTTTCTAAAAACCAAACAGTCGAGTTGATATTGCTTTTATTTTGTCACCATTATTAGAGTGTTTTTTTCCAAGTTCTTCGGCTTTAGAATATAGCGTCCAAACAGTGTTGTATTTAATATAATACAGCAAAACAATATATTTAAGATTATTTCGTAACTTTGCAACAACGAAAACAAAATCTACTCATATCAACTACAAAAAAAAATTATTTTTGACGATAGAAAAAATATTTTTGTATCCATTGGTTTATACAAAAAAAACAATTGAAAATTAATACATTAACTATGTTCACGTTTTTGACCGAATCACAAATAGAACATTGCATCGAAATTTTAGAAAAGCGAAGGCACAACGATGCAGATATTAGCGAAATTATTGAGTTTATCGACAGTCGCTACAACACCAACGTTATTACTTTGTTTCTGGACACCACAAGTATAGAGATAGTATTTCGTTTCGACAAAGACGTACCCGCCGATTCGTCAAAAAAGACAATCCTAAAACGTATTGTTTCGATAGAAAGCGAGAAAAAATACTCGTACATATCATACATATCCTTTGAGACTGTCGTTCGCACAGTGCTGATTAAGAGAGCTTTGCATCATCTGCTCCAAAACGACAAAGAGTTGTTGAACAATATGCGTATTTGGAATATATATGCAATATCGGATTCGCCTGTGGTTTTTTATTTTACCGACGAAGATGTAAAAAAAAGCGAAGCAAACGGTAACAACAGGACTATAAAAGAGACAATTGAGAATTTGGTAAGGCACAACGAAATGGCAAAATATCTCGCCAATACCGACATACAACTAACTTATAACAGTAAAGAGATAGTAGATAAACATTATGAAAGCAGTCTATTATATTATTTTAAGTAACTTTGCTTTTCAGACCCTCAACTTTACACAAAATGAGTAACGGGAAACAATGAACAACACATTAGTAAAAAAAATATTACGAACAATGATATAAGCCTAAAAATTAAACAATTACCAACGGAGAACAGATATGGAGGAATGACCGTAAACGAACGGCTCTATTTCAGCAGTTTAATAGATAAATTCGATACTGCCGTTGCAAAAAAAGATGTTGCGGGAATAACCGCTATCCTCAAAGAGGTAGAACTTTCGGACGACAATATAAATGCTATCCTGCAACACTTTAAACTGATAAAACAGCAAAAAAGACTATCAAAACAGAACTTAAAGGCCGAGTAATATAAAAAAATTTCACACAACCAACGCCCAACAAAACACTATTTTGCAACGAATTGACAACTATTTGTAAAATATGGAGTTTATATCTATTTACAAGTAAAAAATTTTTATTACCTTTGCAAACTTTTTTGTACGCAAAGAAAAATGTGTATGGGAAATTATTTTTAAAAATTAATTTTGAGTAACACAATTTAAAATCAATCGAGAGATGAAAACATTCAAATTAGAAGGAAAACCAAGAACCGAAACAGGTAAAAAGGCAGTAAACGCATTACGTCGCGAAGGTCTAATACCTGCTGTACTTTATGGTAGCAAAGCTGTAGAATTACCTTACACAGGTAATTTGGACGAAGGGCAAAATTTAGTAGAAAATCAAGGCAAAGGTCTAATTGTTACCAACTTTGTAGTAACATTCGATGATGTTCGCAAAATGATCTACACCCCTGAGGTTTACATTGTAGAAATTGCTATCAATGGCAAAACATACACTGCTATCCTAAAAGACCTGCAAATGCATCCTGTTACGGACGAGATTTTGCATATAGACTTTTTGGCAGTAGCGCACGACAAACCTGCGGTAATCGAAATACCCGTAGTACTTGACGGTTTTGCAGCGGGTGTACGTGCCGGTGGTAAATTAAATTTAGTATCAAGAAAGCTTAAAGTAAAAGGTTTGATCGAACATCTTCCCGAAAAGCTACACATAAATGTAGAAAATTTGGAACTTGGCAAAACTATTCAAGTAAAGCATCTTAACTTCGACAATCTTACATTGCTCAATGCTCCCGACAATGTAGTTTGTGCAGTAGCTGTTACTCGTGGTGCAATTGCACAGGCAGCCGCAGCAGCTAAAAAATAATTTTGACATAAAATAATTAGGAGACATTTCTTAAATTATTATAATTTAGGGAATGTCTTTTTTTATTAGGCAAATAAACAAATTATATATTGACTTTTTTAATTAACTTTGCAGGCAAAACGATATTACAAATTTGATTTTATGATAAAAAAGATTGCAGATTTAATAAAGAGTAAATTTTTCTGGATCAATATATTAGCTGCTATTTTCAGCATAGTAATTTTAGTCTCTATTGTACTATTTGCCCTTAAAATATACACAAACCACGGGGAGGCTATAAAAGTACCAAACCTTGTAGGATTGTACGAAAATGAGGCAGAAGAGGCGATAAAACATACAGGCTTAACCTTCGAAATCATAGACTCGGTATATACAAGAGATGCCAAGCCGGGTATAATAGTAGAACAAACCCCAAAACAAGGATTAAACGTAAAAGCCGGCAGAGTCGTTTATCTGACCGTAAACGCCAAGCAGAAGAGAGCGATTACAATACCAAACCTAATCAATGTATCGCAACGACAAGCTACATACACGCTAACATCGCTCGGATTCAAAATAGGCAATGTAGAGATAGTTCCTTCGGAATATACCGACTTGGTACTGGATATAAAGTACAACGGAGTATCAATAAAAGAGGGCGACAAAGTACCGGACGGGGCTACCCTATCGCTTTCGGTAGGCAGAAGCGACAGCGTATATAACGGAGAAATGGTAATAGTGCCTTCGCTTATGGGATTATCTATCAACGAAGCCGAAAATATAATAGCAAATAGCAATCTTATGATTGGCTACGTCGGGTTCGACAACCCACAGCCGACAACCGACAAGGAGAAGCTATCGTACAAAGTATACCGTCAGATGCCATCAGCCACCGAACGAGTAGTGCCCGGCAAAAGAATCGACATTTGGCTAAGCAAAGACCCGCAAAAACTACAAGAAGGCAATAAAAAAGATGATGATTTCTTCTAAAAACCAACAGGCTGTCAAATTATTTGGCGGTCTGTTTTTTTTATAGTTCAAAATTAGTTAAATAAAGATTATACTCAACACCAAACATTTGATAAACAACGCGTAACATTTTTTTTCGATACAGAATTTCAGAAGAGAAATTTCGATTGATATTAAAACTTTTTTATCCTCCTCTTTGTCTCGAAAAAAACAAACCTAAATTTATATAAAAACATTAGAAATCGCTTTAAGTTGCTCAACTTTGCCCACATCGGTTACCTGCAAATCGGACTGTTGGTAGGCTACAATCCGCTCCGTATCGCAAACAGAGAGGTAAAAATCGGTTATAGAGAAAGGCTCTGTTCGCTTCTGCATAAGTGAGAATATACGAGGCGAAATCACGTGCATTCCGTTGAATGCCAATAGAGTATGCTGTCTTTCATCAAAATCGGCAAAAGGCGTTCTCAACTCGTTGGTTTTGACGTTTTTCCAACCCGCCAAGTGGTTGTTTTTATCAAAAAGCAGATAACGACTTGTTTTTCTATCACTTACCAATAGAGTGGCAAGATTTTCTTCTCGATGTATAGCATAAAATTTGCCTATGTCAAGATTTGAAATAATATCTACGTTATAGGCAAGAAACGGCTCATCGCCAAGTAATTGTTCGGCAAACTTGATACCTCCGCCAGTATCTAACAGTTGCTCTTTTTCGTGTGATATATAGATGTCGGCATCGAAATGGTTTTTATTCACAAAATCGAATATTTGTTCGGCAAAATGGTGTGCATTGATTACAATTCGGTCGAATTCGGCATTTTGCAATCGTTCTATAGCTATCTGCAACAGCGTTTTATCTCCGATAGTTACCAATGCCTTAGGCTTATCGTCGGTAAGCGGGCGAAGGCGAGTCCCAAGCCCTGCTGCAAATATAAGGGCGGTTCGTTTAGTATAACTCATTATGTTTCAATTTTATCTCTACCTCAAAATCTTTAAGATATTCCGCCAAACTTTCAGCACAAAACACCGAACGGTGCTGTCCGCCGGTGCAACCGAAAAATACCGACAGGTGAGTAAAACCGCGTTTGGAATAGACCTCTATATGTTTGGTTACTATCGAATAAACGTTGGCAAGAAACTCTTGGACCTCGCCTCCGGCAAGCAAAAAATCTTTTACAGCCTTGTCTCTGCCTGTAAGGTATCTGTATTCGGGGTATCTACCCGGATTGTGGATATAACGGCAGTCAAAGACATAACCTCCGCCATTGCCCGAATAGTCAATCGGAATGCCTCCTTTTTTGTACGAAAAACTCTCAATCCGCACTTGCAAACGTGTCGGATGGTTGGTGTTTCGGGGAGAGTCGGCGCTCATTAGCTCTTTAATACGCTCATCATCGCACAAGTCATTAATAAAAGGCAAATCTATCCACGCCATCGACTCTTTTAAACCCCTCAATGCCAATGGGATAGACTCTATAAAATGGGGCTTCTTCTCAATCAATCCCCTAAAACCATAAGCACCAAGAACTTGCAGTTGGCGAAATAATACAAAATATTTCAACCTCTCCATAAAATCGGTTTTAGATATGGTTATATATCGTTGCAGTCGCTCCAAGTAGGTGTCAATTAGTTCGTTACGTACTTGTTTCGAGAAATTAGCCTTAGCCTGCCACAAAAACGATGCAACATCGTAGTAGAACGACCCTTTTCGCCCACCCTGAAAGTCGATAAAATATGGAGTATCGTCCTTTATCATAACATTACGACTCTGAAAATCGCGATACATAAAAACCTCTTCGTCAGGATTTTGCAAAATTATCTTTGCCAAAGTTTCAAAATCTTTATCAAGAGCAATCTCGTCAAACTCAACCCCAACAGTTTTTAGAAAACAATATTTGAAGTAATTGAGGTCAAACCACACATTACGACTATCGAGCCTTGGCTGAGGGTAGCATATCGAATAGTCGAGCCTCTTATCTACCCCAAACTGAATATCAGGCAGATATGCAATAGTTTTATGCAACAAAGCCAACTCTTGCGAACCGAACGAGCCACTATTTCGCCCCTGTGCAATGGCATCGAACAAGGTATTATCGGCAAGGTCGGTCTGTATGTACGACAGAGCATCATCACTGATTGCCAATACATTAGGAGCGGGTATATCTACCTCGGCAAAAGCCTGTGATATTGCCACAAACGCCCTATTCTCGTCTGCCGACGTACCCATAACCCCTATTAGTGAAAGGCTGTCATCGCCTGTTAAACGATAATACCGTCTATTACTTCCCGATTGAGTCAGTGGCGTAATTCGGCACTCTTTCTTACCCGTATATTTCTGATAAAGAGACTGTAACGACTGCATCTTGGTAGTTCTGAGTTAATAATTTTCGAACTTGTTTGTAGTTTGGCAAAATTAGCAATAAAATCTTAGAAAATCATGGTTATATTCATTTTAAACTCAACTTAATTACAACATCAAAAAAAGGGCTACCTTTTCGGAAGCCCTTTTAAATTCAAAACTTTTTAAGGTTTTTTATTTTTTCGTTGAGCAACGGTACTATTTGATGAAGGTCGCCCACTATGCCTACGTCTGCAACGCTGAATATGGGAGCATATTTGTCGCGGTTGATAGCGATGATATAGTCGCTCTCTTCCATACCTGCCAAGTGTTGAATGGCTCCCGATATACCGCAAGCAACATACAGCTCGGGACGAACCGTTTTGCCGGTTTGTCCTACCTGAGCACAATGTTCTATTACTCCGGCATCGACCATTGCACGAGAAGCTGCTATCTCTCCGCCAAGAGTTTGAGCCAATGCTTTCAACTTATCGAACCCTTCGGCATTGGCAACACCACGCCCTCCGGCAATCAAAATTTTAGCCTCAGCAATATCGGCAACGCATTTGCACTCTTTTACCTCCTCTACTATACGTACACGTTTTATTTTTTCCTCATCGA
>JBGXXV010000081.1:0-10982 GCA_041814825.1 Bacteroidota bacterium
ACCGACTGAGGTGTCGCTAAATACGATAATGGTTGATGGTACGGGTATGTGCGGTGCCTGCCGTATCACTATCGACGGGCAAACCAAATTTGTCTGTGTCGATGGACCCGAATTTGACGGACACAAAGTCGATTTCGACGAGATGATAATGCGACAAAATTATAGGCAGGAGGCAAAATAGACAGCCTCCTGTCTTTGTATGCTACGATATTGCATTTGTGATTGTTCTATATTTTTTCATAATCTTATCATTGCAAAATTTTCCTCTGATATTTTGTTTTAGGTTCAAGATAACTTTACGAAAGAATTATCTTTGTAAGTTATTTTGTGACAATGAGAAACAAGTATATAAAAGTGACGCACATTTCAGAGCGAAAAACAAGAGAGATTATTCGTTTTTTCAGGTATTTCTCGCCCTACCATCAATAAGTTTTATAGAGCATTTAGAGAGCGTATATCCGAATTATGCGAGGCGGAAAGCCCCTTTACAAACGGAGAAATCGAGTTAGACGAGAGTTATTTTGGGGCACGCCGAGTACGAGGCATAAGAGGTCGCGGAGCACGAGGAAAGACTCCTGTTTTCGGTATGCTCAAACGAGGAGACAAGGTCTATACTCAAATAGTCAAAAACTGCTCTATATCAGAGTTATTGCCTATAATTAAAGGGAGAACCGACACAGAAGCAATTATCTATTCCGATGGACTTGTCAATTATGGCTATAAGAGGCATTATAGAGTAAAACACGGAGAAAATGAATTCGCTTCGGGACATAACCATATCAATGGAATAGAGAACTTTTGGGGGCTTTGCAAAGTACTATTGGCAAAGTTCAGAAGGGTACATAGACACACTTTTTATTTGCATATTAAAGAGTGTGCAATGCAAAGCATTCACGAATGTAACTTTAATATAAAATAAAAATGAATATGAGTAATTTAGATACAATTGCAGAAATCAAAATTTATACTTAACTTTGCTTAAAAATTTTAGAAAAAAATATAAACTTAACTAATCTTGAATATTTAATAAATGATTTCTCTGTTGTATAAAATAAAAAAAAATCTTAATAATCTGCTTCACCCTGTTGTAGGAGAGATATGGTGTCTACATAGAGTAGTTGATTCGCGTAGCTATTTTAAAAGTAATCGTGATTTGGAAATTACCCCCGGATATCTGGAATCACTGATTATTGATTATAAGTCTAAAGGATATAACTTTGTAGATATAGACTATGTTTTTAGAAATATCAATAGATATAATAGGGAAAAAATTATCAACATCAGTTTTGATGATGGTTTTAAGGATATTTATCTGTTTGCTTATCCTATTTTTAAGAAATATAATGTACCCTTTACCATATATCTGACTACCGATTTTCCCAACCAAAAGATATTTCTGTGGTGGATAATACTTGAAGAAATTGTGCTAAAAAACAACAAATTAGTTCTGTCGGACGGCTCTACGTATATCTGCGAAACAGATAAGGAAAAGCAAACTGTATTCGAAATGATATTATCATCAATATATTCGTCTAACATCAATATGCCAATTTATTTCAAACGTATTTTTGAAAGTTATCTTGACGATTACTCCGATTATATCAAGCGTTTAGCTTTGACTTGGACAGAGTTGAAAGAAATGTTAGATAGTGGACTTTGCACACTTGGCTCGCATTCGGTATCACACTATGCCCTCACAAAATTGAGTTGTGAAGATATAAAACTTGAGCTATCTAAATCAAAACAAATAATCGAAGAAAAGACGGGCAAGCTCGTCAGACATTTTTCCTATCCGCATAGCTTCAGTAATGATGAGGTTGTTGCATTGGTCAGAGATGCGGAGTATAAGACAGCCGTATTAGGCTATGGTGGCAAAATACGCTACAAGGATGAGAAATTTTTACTAAAACGTGTTTACATAACAGAAAAATAATTCTATGACTCTTAAAAAGACAATATATACTGACTTGTATCGCTTCAATAGGACAAAAGGCTTGATAAACTTACTAAACACTGCTTTGCGTAAAATAGAATTTAGGTATTTGTTATTTTATCGACTATATAAAGGTAATAAACTACTAAAAATCCTGTTTTGGTTGCCATTAAGACGTTGTAGCCTAAAAAGTGGCATTCAAATAGGGTGGCAAACAAATGTTGGAGCGGGACTTGTTATTGTCCATTTTGGAGCTATTGCCATCAATAATGATACCGTTATTGGGAACAATTGCAATATAACCCACGGTGTAACCATCGGTATATCTCACCGAGGGAAAAACCGAGGTTGTCCTCAAATCGGCGATAGAGTTTGGATAGGAGCAAATGCTGTTATAGTAGGAAATATAGCAATTGGGAACGATGTTTTAATAGCACCGTTGGCTTATGTAAATTTTGATGTTCCGGACCATTCTATTGTTATCGGAAATCCTGGGAAAATTATCCCTCGTCAGAATGCCACAGAAGGCTATATCGTTAATACAATTGATAAATAGAATAATGGTACCACTATGCAGATTCAACTTTATTGTTTATGTTTTCTACCTGTCCTTTCTCCCATGAACAATAAGGATGAGTTTAAAATGTTTTAATATTTAATTTTGCTCAAAAATTTCAAAAATCATAAACTTAACTAATCTTGAACCATCAAAATTATATTATTATGAATAAAGGTTTTTTATATTCAGTATTCACGCTACTGCTTTCGGTAGCTATGTTGGCTTTAAGCGGATGTGATAATAATCAAAGTAACCCCAACAATCAAATAACGACAGACGCTCTTATTGTTTTGATAGACGGTCCTGATACTTGCAATGATTATATGATAGAAATTGGAAAATTCGTATATAAGCCTGAAAATCTTAGTTCTCTATTAAAGGTGGATAGCCTTAAAGTAAATCTCACATACGAACTTAACAATACCGAAACCTATAACTGTGGTTTTGGTGGCTATGTACCTGTTATTAGAATCATCAATATTGAAATATTAACTAATTAAAAAAAGCGTCACGTGTCTAACTTTCAGAATACCTTGTCGGTAGCCTATCCGTTAGACATAAATGCTACCTAAAAGAGTGTTTCGTTGTCGGGCTTCTCGGCAGGCACGTACATCGTTAAACTTATTATCGGTGGTACGGTTGTCGATAGCCAAAATCTTATAGTTTACTAACAAATATATCTGTTCACAATTTGACGACAGACGGCAAAAGTGTTGTCTGTCGTTTTGTTATAAAGCTTATGATAGGAGTATTTACGTGTAGAAATTTCTTTGTTCATTGACCATATTTTTAGAAAACTTCTTGCATATATCAAGAATTTTTGCGAATTTCGCAGTAAAGTTGTACATAATCGATATTGTTACTTCAGTATTCTTTTCAACCGCAATGTGATAAAAATCAATGGCATGTGTAACTTTTTAATTTTTACCTAAATTAATCCCGCCAACGGGTTTTAATAGTAAAATAAAAGTATAACTTTGCACTCAAAATAACGACATTAATAACCAAAGAATAAAGCCTTGATAGCCAATTTTTTACACGACTTATTCTCGTTGCAGACACAGCTGCCGTTGCTCTTTACCTCGTTCTACTTTTGGGCATTTTTTGCCTTTGTCTTTGCAGGGCTTGCTCTGACGGGGAATAAGGTAATACTCCGCAATACATTCCTAATGTTTAGCGGGCTGTTTTTCTACTACAAAACATCGGGATTTTTTGTTCTGATATTGATTTTTGCCATTCTCCTCAATTTCTTTTGTGCAAAATCAATTGACCGTTCGCCTACCGACAGACAACGAAAGAGATTGCTGATAGTAGGGCTCGTTATCAACCTACTGTTGCTAAGCTACTTCAAATACTCATATTTTGTAGTCGATGTCATAAACAATATTTTCGGCACTCAGCTAAAAGTAGTAGATGTTTTTGCCGAGATAGGTAATGTGATTGCAGGCAGAGACACATTCGACGTAAGCAAAATAGTGCTACCGGTAGGAATCTCGTTCTTTACATTTCAGAATATCAGCTATATAGTGGAGGTCTATCGGAGGAAAGTAAGTCCTGTGGGGTCAATACTCAACTACGGCTTTTTCGTGAGTTTTTTCCCATCGCTAATGTCCGGTCCGATAATACGAGCCAACGAATTTATTCCACAAATATACAAACCCTATTTCTTGTCGAGACGTCAATTCGGTATCGCTGTTTTTTGGATACTCAACGGATTGGTAAAGAAAATAGTTCTGTCCGACTACCTTGCCGTCAACTTTATTGACCGCGTTTTCGAGAATCCCACAATGTTTTCGGGCTTCGAAAATCTAATGGGACTTTTCGGCTATTCGCTACAAATATATGCCGACTTTTCGGGCTACACCGATATAGCCACAGGCGTGGCAATGCTAATGGGCTTCTACCTGCCGATAAACTTCAACTCGCCCTACAAGGCAAAAAACGCAGGCGAGTTTTGGAAACGCTGGCATATATCGCTCTCACAATGGCTTCAAAACTATCTCTACATACCGCTTGGGGGCAACCGCAACTCAACGTTTGGTTCTTACTGTATCATTATCACTATTGCACTGATAGCTATGATGTTATCGGGTAGTATCTATGTCGGTTTGGGTATCGTGGCGGTAATGGCAGCCGTATTGCTAAGAATAAAATTCGGCAAAAACGGCTGGCAAAAAAGCATTACCAACCTCAATATGATGGATACAATGTTGCTCGGCGGACTTTGGCACGGAGCTTCGTGGAACTTTATAATCTGGGGCGGACTCAACGGTGCTGGTATGCTCGTCTATAAATGGTGGCGAGGTATGAACCAAACGGCTAAAACCGCTATCCTGTCGGCATTGACACTAATATCGGGCATTCTGCTTTGGCGGTTGAGTTATCCGATATTTAAAATTGCCTTTGTGTGGCTCTCGATATTGTGGACAGGCAACCTTATCAAACTAATCTACAACACAATATCACGTATTGCGAACAAAGACAACGCCATTACTAATAAATTCGGTTGGCTGGCAACGGCTTGGGCAGTGTTTCAGACTTTTGTGTTTATAACATTTACGAGACTATTTTTCCGTAGCGGCTCCAACCTCGACCCCGAAGAGGCAAATACACACGCATGGAACACCGCAAAAAGTATGGTCAACCAAATAGGCGGCAAGTGGAATTTCGACATCATCCCTACTATGATTTGGGAGTATCGCAACGTGTTTATAATATTCGTTTTGGGTATGATAATCCACTGGCTGCCGACCGACCTCAAACGTCGTTATCGCCTATGGTTTGCCTATATGCCTGTATGGGCAATGGTTTTGGCGGTAGTGTTCACAATATTTGTGCTTTACCAATTCGTCTCTGCCGACTTGCAGAAGTTTATATATTTCCAGTTTTAGAGAGAGTTCTGTTTCGCGGATGAAACGCCATAATCTCGTCTCTAAGATAATTGATACCCGTATGTGTATATATCTCTGTGGTAGTAATACTCGAATGCCCCAACAATTGCTGTATGGCACGCAAATTGGCTCCGTGCTCCAACAGATGTGTAGCAAATGAATGGCGAAACGTGTGAGGACTTACACTTTTGTCTATACCTGCTTTATCTGTCAGTCGTTTTATTATAATAAATACCATTTCTCTTGTAATATGCGAGCCTCTGCGGTTAAGAAACAGAAAATCTTCTTGTTTCGGTTTTATTTGCAAAGTATTACGAACTGTTAGCCAATGAGCCAAAGCCCTAATAGCGGATTCGGATATGGGTACAAGCCTCTCTTTTTTACCTTTACCTAATATTTTCATAAAGTTTTCCTCAAAGTTTATATTCGAAATCTTGATATTGACAAGCTCCGAAACTCTTATCCCCGAACCATATAACACCTCCACTATTGCCAAATTGCGATGACCAATATTAAGGTTACTATATTTGTCGGTCTCCGAAAGGTCGATGGCTGCTATAATACGCTCTACCTCTTCCACAGATAATACGTCGGGTAAGTAGGAAGGCAATTTGGGTTGTTCGAGTAGTTCGGTCGGGTCGATATCAATTATTTTTTCGGAAATACAAAATTTATAAAACGACTTTATGCCCGAAATAATCCTTGCACGCGACCTCGGACATATACCTATATCGGCGAGGTCGGCAATAAAGCATTGCAGATTGCTCAAAGTTGCAGACTTATAGTCGATAGCATTGGTGTCGAAGTATTTTTCGACCGTACGAAGGTCTCTCATATACGACTCAACAGTATTATCGGACATAGCTCTTTGAAACCTAAGATACACCTTGTAACTATCTACAACCGATTTTGCTATATTCGACATATTTTTGTTTAGAATTTAATTTTTTAAAAAAAATCACAAGTCTCATACTGCCTTTTGCGAAAGACCGTATAAAACTTGTGAACAATAGATATATGAAAACAATTAATTTACTCTAAATTTATCGACACCGTCTTTCAAAAATCCGATAGATTGGCGAATAGCTGCCAAACCCGCATTGATATTGGCTTCGGCGGTCTCCGCACCCATCTTCTTTGGCGTAGCAAATACTCTGTTGCCGAATTTTTCGGAAAGCACAGCCAAATTATCGGGAGCGATATCCGAGGCGTATTTGAAGTCTTCACGTTCTGCCATTAGTTTTACCAAATCTTCTTCGTTTATCACCTCTTTACGAGCAGTATTGATGAGGAATGCTCCTTTTGGCATAAGGCTTAGAAGAGAATAGTTGATAGATTTTTTTGTTTTTTCGTTAGCCGGAATATGTAGTGAAACGAAATTCGATTTCTTATACAAATCTTCTATGGTCTCTACATAAGATACTCCGTCTTTCTCCACATCTTCGCGTTTAACGAATGGGTCGAAAGCAACTACCTGCATACCGAAAGCCTTACCAAGAAGTCCTACCAGACGACCTACATTACCATAAGCGTGGATTCCGAGAGTTTTACCTTTCAACTCCGAACCTGTACCTCCGGCAAATGTATTACGAGCCATAAATACCATCATACCTATGGCAAGCTCTGCTACTGCATTGGAGTTTTGTCCGGGAGTGTTCATACACACGATATTACGTTCCGAACACGCAGCAAGGTCGAGGTTATCAAAACCCGCACCGGCACGAACCACGATTTTCAGATTTTTGGCATTAGCCACTACCTCTTTTGTTACTTTATCGGAACGAACTATTAGACCGTCAACCGTCTCTACCGCACGATACAAATCGTTTACATCCGTATATTTTTCCAATAAAACAACCTCAACACCAGCTTCTTGAGCGATGTTTTTCATCTCGTCTGTAGCCTTTTTTGCAAAAGGTTTTTCTGTTGCTACTAAAATCTTCATTTCTATATAATGTTTTAAAAAATATTTAATAAATCTACAAAGTTAATACTTTTTATAATACAAAATAAGTTTTTGTCGTTAATAAAAAAAGAGGTAGATTCAACAGATATTCTTTTGTATTCTGCGAACTACGTCCCGTTGTCGGTAGTGATTGTCTTGACATACTTTTTTATAAAGCAACAACATTCTTATAGCTGTATCAGCCAAAGCCTTAAACGTTTTGCCGACTGCCCCCGTACATCTCAACGAGAATTATTACCTTACCCGAAAAAAACAAATGATATCTGCCATTAGTTGCCTACAACACCTCGTCGATTATCTCGTTAAAGAAGTCGTTGTATCTCTTCATCGTGCGAAAAACTTTGGCTGCATAGTCGATAAAATCGGGACGAGCCATAGCTTTTTCGTCGATAGGACTGCTAAGTACAAAATGTTTATATTTAAGGAGTTCGGCTGCCGGCGAATCGGGCGAAAAACCCGTAGGTAACTTTTTGAGCGGTTCGGTAAAAGGCTCTATTGTGCCGAAATATTTTTTAAAATCTGCTGAACTCGTTATCTCTTTCAGCTCGTCAAAATTGGCATCAATTTCGGCACGAATACGGCGAAGCACCTCTTTTTGAGGAGCATATACTCCACCCGACAACACCGAATCGACCGCATCAATATGAAAATAGTAGCCTGCATACTCGCTTTTACGACCGCCGTTTTTTGCTATATACGCCCCGAAATGTGTCTTATAAGGACTCTTGTCGGGCGAAAAGCGGACATCGCGATAGATACGGAAGATGCAATTTTCGGGTTTGAGATAAGATATATCACTGTCGTATAGACTTATAGCATCAATAAGCCGTTTTACCTCGTGCCGAAAGAAGTCCAACGAGAGGTCGTAACGCTCTCTGTTGGCGTTGAACCATTCGCGGTTGTTGTTAGCCTTGAGTTCTCGCAAAAAATCTAAAAGAAACTTGTAGTTCATCTTACATATATCGTTAATTATCAATTGGTAGGAACTACTACTCGCACCGTCAGACGGCTACGTTGTTCTACAAAAACGGTTTTTTCGGAGAATATTTTATCCAAAATATCTTGGGTATAGTGTCTTATGGTAATCAACTCTACATCTGTATTGTACAAAACCTCATAACCGAGCTGCAACTCTTTTACCATAGAGTTGAACGTGGCTTGATTGTAGTCTATGCAGAGCGAAAAACTGATAGCCGAAGTCTGTATAAGGCTCACCTTGACCTTGTACGCCGCGAGAACGAGAAATATCGAACTCAATCGCTCCTCTGCCACAAAAGAGAAATCGCGAGGAGTAAGCGTAATCAACACCTGATTTTTCTTGTGTATGTAAATGGGTGGCATAGCTACCCGCTCGGTGTAGTCGTTGATTACAGAGCCTTCTTGTTCGGGGTTGATGAAAGATTTTACATACAGCGGTATCTTTTTCATCTTCAACGGCTTAATGGTTTTCGGGTGGATTATGGTCGCTCCACAGTATGATAGCTCTATCGCCTCTTTGTACGACAGACGTTTGATTATCTGCACCTCGTCGTACAGTTTTGGGTCGGCATTCATAACACCTGGTACATCTTTCCATATCGTTACACTTTCGGCGTTTAGCATCGAGGCAAGTAAAGCAGCCGAGTAGTCCGAGCCCTCACGTCCGAGCGTAGTGGTCTGATTGGTAATGGTGCCCGCAATGAATCCCTGTGTTACATATATCGACGTATCTTCAAAAGTCATTGTCGATTTTACCAACTCTTTCGACAGGTCGTACTCTACAATACCTTCGCGGTAGTTGTCGTCCGATTTGAGGCAGGTACGAATATCCACAAACGTATTGGCTATGCCTGCCTCGTTGAGATAGTGCGAAACGATTGAGGTAGAGAGTATTTCGCCAAGACTCACTATGCGGTCGTACTCAAAGTCGTAGCTTAGCGACGGTTTTTGCGAAATTATCTTTTCGAGAACCTCAAAAATCTCTGCAACACGCCGATAAACACTTGATTGTCCGTTGTACAGTTCGTCAACAATCTTTTGATGAAAATCTTTTACTATCGCCACATTGCCCATAAGGTCGGGTTTTCGGTTGAAGTAACTATCTACGACGGTTTCGAGCATATTGGTTGTTTTGCCCATCGCCGAAATCACCACTACAAGCGGTGTATGTTCATTTTTGATAATCGAGGCGAGAGTCTTTACGCCTTCGGCACTCTTTACCGAAGCCCCGCCAAATTTATATATTTTCATACTATTTTTTTATTTAATTAATGGTAACCTCACCACGAAGTGAGACATTTAACTCTTTTTTAATCTTCTCATTATCATTATATTTGCCAAACAAAAACATAAGTTTTGCCACAGCCGCCTCTACCGTCATATCATAACCGCTGACAACGCCAGCTTTTTTCAGATTGAGACTTGTAGCATAACGCCCCATCTCGACACTTCCCGCACGGCACTGGGTAATATTGAGGATAATGATACCTGCTTTGGTGGCTTCACAGAGCAATTTGTAGAGCCATTTAGCCGACGGAGCATTGCCTGTGCCGTAGGTTTCGAGGACAACGGCTTTCAGCCCCTCGGTACGAAGCACGGCAGCAACGGTCTGTTCGTTGATACCGGGGAATATGCGTAGTATGGCTATGTTGTTGTCGAGGTGTTTGTGTACTTTGAGGGGTTTTTTCGAGCCGTTTGCCCAAAAATATTCGGGGTAAAACCGAATATGTACTCCGCTCTTTGCCAGATTGTGGTAGTTGAACGAAGCAAAAGCGTCAAACTCTTCGGCATTACGCTTGGTTGTACGATTGCCTCGCATAAGTTGGTCTTCAAAAAACACACACACTTCTTGTACTATGGCATTGCCTTTGTCATCTTTTGCGGCGGCTATTTCTACTGATGTTATCAGATTTTCCTTTGCATCCGAACGATGAACACCCACAGGTAGCTGCGACCCCGTAAAGATTACGGGTTTCGACAGGTTTTCGAGCATAAAACTTACGGCAGAAGCCGAAAACGACATAGTATCTGTACCGTGCAACACCACAAAACCATCGTATCTATCGTAATTTTCTTCTATTATTTCACATATTGTTACCCAATTTTCGAGAGCCATATCCGACGAGTCGATTAACGGCGAAAAGGCTATTGATGATATATTTACGTTCATATTCTGAATTTCGGGGATAGAGGCTAATACCTGGTCGCAGCTCAAAGGAGCCAGAGAATTATTTGCCTTTTTGCCCATCGAGATAGTGCCTCCCGTAAGTATTAATAGAACAGATGCTTTTTTCATAAACAGCTTATAATGATGTGTAAATTATCTTTTTTATTAAGATACAAAGATAGTAAAAATAATTTATTGTTGCCCGACAAAAAGAGCATTCACCCTCACAAATACCTGAATTTAACCATATTACTCTTACTGTCAAACCAATATTGTACCAAAGCTCCAATCTCGTTTTCTTCTCTCTTAGTTTGGGGCTATCCGCCCCAAACCCCGACTAACTTTTTTTCTTTATAAGAATAAAAAGTTAGCAAAAAAAGAATTGCGGCACGCTTTCGGCTCGACCCACATCGGACTTGTGAGCTAAACGATATATATTCATTCGCCTGCATTGTTATCCCAAAACCAAAACGATATTTAGTGCGAAT
>JBGXXV010000082.1:0-6673 GCA_041814825.1 Bacteroidota bacterium
GTCATTGTCCGTATTGATACTGTATTGATATAAACATACAAATGTTATGCAGTAAAGTATAAAAATTATTTGAAAACTGTTTTCTACATCGAGGTGATGCGAAATGGAATTTATGGTAGTGGCTGGTATCGGTAAGACGGTTGTTAGAAAAGTAAGTATGTCGCCGAAAGAGATAAAAATACCAGATATTATTATTAAACATAGAGTTAGGTAGTAATTTCTCGAATATTTTATGGTTGGAACAAATAAAACGATAAAACTCAAAATGGCAACGAATATCGCCGATTTGTGGAAAAATACGGAAATAACAATGTAGAAAAGGTATTTGATATATTTTTTTTCGAGAAAAGCAAGTATGCCCAATATAAAAAGCGATACAGCAATGGCTTGTCTGAACTCAAAAAATAGAATATTGGCTTCGAATACGGTTAATGCGAATAGAGCCGTTATTCTATAATTTTCTATATGTTTGAAACATTGATATATCGAATAAAAGTATATACAGGTGATACCGAATGTGAACAGCCAAAAATTGCACCCAATCCATTTGAATATACTGCAATAATATAAATAACCTATTTCTATTCCTTTGCCTATATGCGAACCGTTTTGCCAGATATACCAAGGCGATTCGATATTTTCGTACAAAGGGACATATAAATGAATATCGGGTCCGTAATAATATTTGATACCTACAATAAAAAAAACAGTATAAAATACGATATGGTACAATTGATTTTGCAGTCGCTTTTGGTTGGGGATATTAAGCTCTATGACCGAAAAAAAAGCTGTTATGACTATTGGTATTAATATTAAAATCATAAATAAATCAAATTGATTTTTTGAAATACAATAACATTCCCGCAAGTACTGTAAATTCGGTTATAAACAGAGCCCAAGCCGTCCCTTTGGCATGGTATGAGGGTATTAAGGTAAACATCAACAATAAAGCCATTGCTCCTGCACAGAAATATACTTTTTGAAATTGTTTCTTGTTAAGTTCATTACCTATTGCCAACAATCCTAATTGTCCCAATATACCGCCGACAGATATGAATATCGGTATGAACGACATTATTTGTAGTATGTCCGTAGCGTTATGGTAGTCCCTACCTAAAATATGTGTAATCATATCTGCATTAATGAATAACATTAGAGACAAAAACAGTGTAACAATCAAAACTATTATGGCTATTGTTTTTACCAGATGTTTGGCTTTGTCTGTCGATTCTGCCGATATGCTGCTTATTTTAGGATAAAATGATTGTGATACGGGAATAAAAATCAAATATGCAAAGCCTCTGATTATCTTCTCTATGGCAGTATATTTGCCCACCTCCTGAGACGAGGAGAAATACCCCAAAATAATAACGAACATAGTTGTATATAGACTTGTGGCAGCCATGGTCAAAAAGACAGGATATGCATCTTTGATGGCATCTTTGATTTTATGTTTCGAAATGTTTATTTTGAATGTTACATATTTTTTGTCAATCAACAATCCGATGGTCAGTGTGCTGCTTAGTACATACACCATAGACTGAATCAAAGCTGCCTTTTGATAATCGGCAGAAGATTTTACAAACCAAAATGTTAGCGGTAAAATTAGTAGTTTGGATATGGTATTGATAATTGATATTAGTCTGATTTTGCCCAATCCCTGAAATAACCATACAAAAGAAAATGTATTGGCTATTACCATCGAAAACATAATTAGAAGTGTAGATGAATATATGGCAAATCTTGGAATCCCAAACGAAAAAACCGACATTATCAATGCACATATTATCAAAAGAGATATTTTAGACCACATTGTTGACCAAAATATATCATTCAATTCGCTTTGATTGTTGCGTGCCAGAGCTACTTTTTTTGTTGCCGTCAGATTGAAGCCGAAGTCAACAATAAGCATCAGATATTGAACAACCGAAAGCGAAAACCCTATATAACCAAATTTTTCGGACCCTAATGTAACCATTAAATATGGAAACACAAGCAATGGTATTATATAATTTAATCCCTGTAAAACAATTAGGTATATGGAGTCTATTATCTCTTGTTTATTGTTCTTGACAAACACGGTTTTATTTCATTTGCTTATTAAGATTGGCAAAAGTACAAAAAAATATTGAGATTTGTCATTGGTCGTAAGCGAAACATTTTTTAACATCCACAATCAATTTCGTTCTAAATGAATTTTTTTGATGGTCTTTGTGATATTACGGCAATAAAATTGTTGTTGTGCTATTTAGTAGCGTGTTGATGTTGTTGTATAAAATACTATTTTGGCAAATATTGTTAGTTAAAAAAGTTAATTGTTTTTGGCTTTAGCTTAAAAATAGTTAAATAAGTAGTAAAAATATTTTTAAGTATTGCAAAAATAGTTTAAAAATATTATCTTTGGGCTTTAATAACTAAATTATTAACATCAGTATGAAAAATTATATCCCCAATACCAGTATATAAAACACTGTATTTACAATATTCACCCTAAATAAAAAATTAAAATTATGAAACAGATTAAGTATTTATTTGTAATGGTGATTGCTACATTAATATTTGTAGCATGCTCTCGACCTATTCAATCTCCTATACCAGTACGCTATTTGCATTTAAAAGTAGTAGATGTCGAGGGTAACAATTTGGTAGGTACTCCATTGTATGGAGATTCCGTAAAAGCCTATCGTAATAATGGCGAAACAGTATCTTGTGATGTTTTTAACAATGAGATGCGAGTAGATATAGCCGGAATAGGGACAGCTTCTGAGGAAAGAACAGTTACTACCTATATTCAATGGAACTCTAAGGATGTAGATACTATCACAGCTACTTTGGGACGTCATGCTGCTTTTTATGTGTATGATAAAGTTTATTATAACGATAGTTTGGTAATACAATCATATAAGCAGGTAGTATATTCGTCCGAACCCGACTATAACGGCGGCGTAATAACAATAGTCAAGTAATCCGATTCGTAAGCCAAAGGCTACTTTCTCCAACAATATAAAGAGAAGTAGCCTTTGGTTCTTTTTAACAAAATGATATAAAAAATCTCTGCTTCAAATTACTCCTCTTCTTTTTTATGCGGAAAAAGTTTGTCTATTCCTATGATGACGAAATAAAACAGCGTCATAAACACAAATACTCCGACAATACCTATTGCCGATATTTCCAGTGCTTTATAAAAATCTATACTCATAATAATTTTGTTTTTTTTACGTTAATAAATTATGCAAAAAGAGGTACCAGCAACAGTATCAATCCCCCGACAATCACCGACCCGATTTGTCCGCCTACATTTGCGCTTATTGCAGGCATAAGCAGATAGTTGTGTTTGTCTTCTTTTAGCCCCATTCCGTGAATGACACGTGCCGACATAGGGAAAGCGGATATACCGCAAGCCCCAATCATAGGATTTATCTGTTTGTCTTTTGCCATAAATCTGTTTATAAGTTTGGCAAAAAGCACTCCGCCTGCCGTATCGAATACGAAAGCTACTATCCCCAATCCAAGTATCATCAATGTACTCAACTGTACAAATTTTTCGCCGGTCATCGTACTTGCAATAGTGATACCGAGTAGAATGGTAACAAGGTTTGCCAACTCTTTTTGGGCTGTTTGCGAAAGGCTGTTTAGTACGCCACATTCGCGTATGAGATTGCCAAACATAAGGAACCCTATCAGTGCCAGAGACGAAGGAGCTATAAGTCCTGCCAATATGGTAACAGCAATAGGGAATATTATCAATGTGGTACGTGATACTTTTTTGTTTGCATCAAACTGCATCCGTATTTTACGCTCTTTTTCGGTAGTAAGAGCCTTTATTACCGGCGGTTGAATAATGGGTACCAGTGCCATATACGAATATGCGGCTACCGATATGGGACCTAATAAATCGCGTGCAAGTTGGGTTGCCACTATTATGGAAGTAGGTCCGTCTGCCGCTCCTATAATACCGATAGAGGCAGCTTGTTTGATATCGAAACCGCAAACAGTTGCCAATACCATTGTCATAAATATCCCGAATTGGGCTGCTGCCCCAAACAATAGTAGTATAGGGCGTTGAAATAGAGGCGAAAAGTCTATCATAGCACCGATGGCTACAAAAATCAACAGAGGAAATATTTCGGTTGCTATACCGGCATCGAAAAAGACATTTAACGGTCCTTCTATACCGTTTTGTGTTAGTACTGCGGTGAAAGGTATATTTACCAATATTGCTCCGAAGCCGATAGGTAGAAGCAGAGTCGGTTCATATTGCTTTTTTATAGCCAAAAAAATTAATGTCAAACCAATGGCTATCATAACCAGATTTTTCCATGACATTCCTGCGATGGCAGGTAATAATTGTTCCAATTCCATTTTTTTATTTGTTATATTAGTTAGTAATAATGTTTCTCTAAAAAAAATTATATCACTCTTGTGCCGTCCACAAAAGTCATTTCCACTTTACCCCATACCTCACGGTTGTCAAAGGGTGTGGCTTTGCCTTTTGACAGAAACTTTTCGGAGTTTATAATCCATTGTTTGTTTGGGTCTATAATGGTAATATCGGCGGGTTGTCCTGTTTCCAATCCGCCTGCCAATCCGAAAACTCTACGGGGTGCGATGCTCAAAATCTCTATCAGTCGTTCCCAAGATAACTTTTGTTCTTTTACGAAATAGGTGTAGAGCAAAGCAAAGGCTGTCTCTAAACCCACTATGCCAAAGGCACTGCGTGCCAGTCCTCGTGCCTTCTCTTCGAGAGAATGGGGAGCGTGGTCGGTAGCAATCATATCTATTGTGCCGTCTAATATCCCCTCTATAAGTGCTTTTTGGTCGTCTTTCGTACGTATCGGCGGATTCATTTTGTAGCGTCCCTCGTCTTGTAAATCTTCGTCACATAGCAACAGATAGTGTGGGGCGGTTTCGCAAGTAACTTTTATGCCTTCTGCTTTGGCTTTGCGAATTATATCTACACTCTCTTTGGTGGATATATGACATACATGATAACGGCAACCCGTCTCTTTTGCCAAGTTTACATCACGTTCTATCTGAAGCCATTCGCTTTCCGAACAAATCCCTTTATGATTGTTGCGTTTGCAATATTCTCCATCGTGTATATAACCGCCTTTTACCAACTCATCAACTTCACAATGAGCCACGATTATACCGTCAAATTTTGCAACTTCTTCCATAGCCTGCCTCATAAGTTCGTCGCTTTGTACTCCTCGTCCATCGTCCGAGAATCCTATTTCATTCCTCAAACTGTTAAAATCTACCAGCTCACCTTTGCCTTTTTGCCCTTTGGTAATGGTGGCAAGTGGTAGCACTTTGATTTTGGCCGTGTTATTTATAATATCTTTCTGAATTTGGATATGTTCCAAACAATCGGGAGCCGGGTTTAGATTCGGCATAGTACAGACTGTTGTATATCCGCCTGCTGCGGCAGCCATACTCCCGCTCTCTATCGTCTCTTTGTAGCCGAAGCCCGGCTCTCTGAAATGAACATGTACATCTACAAATCCGGCAAGCAATATCTTATCGGATATATCTATAACTTCTTCGTTTTCTGTTGGTATCAGGTCGTTGCCTATTAGAGCTATTTTGCCGTCTGTAACTCTCAAATCGGCTTTTACGAAGCCTTTACCCGCATTTAAAGTACCGTTTTTTAATAACATTTTTATTATTTATTATATTTAATATTGCAAATTTAGTGAATTTTTCTTATACATTGATAATATTATCAATAGATTTTGTTGGATTTATGCTATTCGATAAATCGAATATTACAATGTGTCGGAAGAATTAAATTGGTGTTATGTCGGTTTGAAATTTAAGTGATATAGGTGGCGTAACTTGTTGTCTTTGTGTTTAATAGTGGCGATATTAAAGCTGTATCGAGTTTTTGGATTGTGTTACAAAATTACATTTAATTCGGTCAACAGGTATGTTTTTATGTAATTTTAAGGCAAAAATATAAAAGCCTGCCACACATAAAGTGCGACAGACTCCGCATGAAAACAATAATCTTTACTATTTGCTGTTGGCTTTGTTAGCCCATAAATAAATATTATTGTCCCTTTGATATTAATTATAAGGGTAGGTTTAACCAAAGTTTAATATAAAAGCATTTTTTTGTTTGACATATCTGTGTTTTTGCGTTAATATTATGTGTATCAGGGATTTAAGTTGTGTGGTTTTTCGCACAAAAAATCATTTTATATGCAAAAGAAATATAAATAGCCGTTTTTTAACCGATATATTTATTTTATATATTTCACCTTACTCAAAAATCGGAGAAAATATCCTTTAAAGTTATCTTGAGTCTAATTTTATTCGTTTTTTTTTTGAAAAATATATTACTCTAATTATCAACAACAAATAAAATTATTTTTCAAACTATTCCGATTTAGTCTTGCCTCTGCTGAAATTTTATATTAATTTTGCAATTATTATATTACTGCGGAAAACAAATTTATTCAACTAAAAATATTTAAAAAAAAATGAAGAAAGTATCTAATTTTATTCGGTTTTGCCTATTGGCAACAGCGGTAATGTTTGGGTTCGATGCTTGTAAAGAGCCCGTAAATAATGTAGTAGTAACGGGGGTGTCTGTTAGTCCGACGGAGCAGACCATTGCAGTAGGAGGCAGTTTTACGCTTACAGCTACTGTAACACCCGAAAATGCAAA
>JBGXXV010000083.1:0-26168 GCA_041814825.1 Bacteroidota bacterium
GAAAACGAGATTGGAGCTTTGGTACGATTGATAATATATTGTACAGTAATGAAATTTTATAAACAAAAAACTGAAATTCAACAAGCTATCACCATATTTTTTTTCAAAAAACTTTTATCGGACACTAATAATAATTTTTTTTGGCACAAAATTGACGGGAGTGTGAAATCAGACAATATCTATTACCTTATAACCCGCTACAAATGTACTGTCAATGATTGTTTTGTCGCTTAGGTTGTCGGTATTCTCAATTATGGCGGTTTGGGTGTTCGGGGTTATGATATTTGTACTTGCCAAGGTCGGGACACAAAGAGAATAAGTGTTTTTACCGATACTGCCATTACCCCAAAAGAATGCAAATCCGAAATTCTCCTATTATTTTTTTCGACAAAAAGCCATATCAAGCATAACTTTTATAATGCAAATAGCTGTCTTAGTGGTGTTTGATTTTGGTTTTGGCTCTAATAATAAGGTCTTTGTTTACGCCAAGCATCTCGGCTATTCTGATAGCCTCGTTTGGAGTACCGCCTTTGGTATCGTCTATAAGCTGATAATCAATACTATTGAGCAACGAGCGGATATTGTCCGTTATTTTTTTCGTATCGAATAAATGGTTGTTCTCAAAGTCATCTTTAAGACCTTTTACCCGCAACCGTCTGCAAGTGGTTTCTATATCGTAGTGTGTGGTTATAAACGAACTAACCTGTCTGTCTTGTAATATATCAAGCATTGCTGCTACTATGGCGGCTCCCTCTTTGGGGTTGGTAGTGCGTGCCAGTTCGTCTATCAGCACAAGTACTCTGCTATTTTCAGAAATTTGAGTAATTATTTCGTTTACTTTTTTCATTTCTGCGGCAAAAGACGACAGTCCTTGAAGATGATTTTGTTCGTCTGTAAAGCTGAACATAATCTTATCTTTAATCATAATATCGGCTTTGGCGGCAGGCACATAAAAACCATATTGAAAAAGCATTTGACAAAGAGCCAATGTTTTTAGCATCACTGTTTTACCTCCCATATTTATACCTGTTATCAAGGTCGGATAGTTGCCAAAAACAATATTTGTCTTTTGGTAAAAACTACCACGCTCTTTTAATAGAGTTTTTACCTCCGGATTGAATATGTCGATGTACTCTGTTTTGTTGTCGGATATTCGGGGGCAACACAACTCAAATCTTTCGGCAAACTGTGCCTTGGCAAAGAGTAGGTCGAGATAAGCCACTCTATTTAAGGCAGTTTTCAAATCACCTGCATAAGGCATAAGCCGTTCGCTCAAAGCCACCCGAATCTCGTGCTCTATCTCCAAAATTTGCAATTGCAAATCAGCCAACCGCTGTGTATCGGTGGTTTGCGACTCCTCTTTTCGCAGTTTATCAAGTTTTTCGCTGTAAGCATCATATATATAAAAGGTAGCTACACCCGATTTTTCGGGGTCAAGAGCATCTATTACAATATCAAAAACCTGTAAATCGAAATCCGTTTGAGCCTTTAACAACAGCTGATTGGAGGCAACGAATTTTTGTATTACTTCAAATATCTTTTTGGCGGTAAGTGCAAAAGTTTTTACCTCAAACAGTTCGATATCGTTTAAAATATCGTTACTGCCAAGCCCCGACAGCGTCTTTTCTATATCTTTTATCTCCGATAAGAGCAGATAGAGGGTAGAAATATCTTTTTTGTTGATATCTTGATTGATAACGGAAATAGCACTTTGGATATTATTCAGTTCGTTGGTTATAAGCTCTTTGTCTGTCAAGAAAACAGAATTAAGAAACAGTTTTCTGCCGACAGCAGACTGAATTACAAGCTCTTGCGTAAGAGACACAAAGCCACTAAAATCGGGTTTACGTTTTAATTCGAATATTTTCATCGCAGCCATCTAAATACTATTCAACAGACCAATAATATAGTTATCAATACATTATACTGACTTTTTTTGTAAATTTGGCTTGCTCCACAATCATATTGTTTTCGAGTTGCGAGGCTCTGGTATTAAGAGCTTCGTCTATTTCACCCCAAGCCTCATACCATTGTTGGCTTTGCGGCTCGTACTCTAACATTTTGCCAAACATAGGCAAAATACTGTCTTTCATATATCTGTAAAAAGCAACAGTTGCCATGTGAAAACCCTCTGCGTCGCAAGGATAATTGATACTGTCAAGTTGATTCGTAATAGAGGCGTATTTGAGGTTCATACTGTCTATTATAATTTTAGCCTGCTCCCGTGAAGTATCTTCATATTTGTACAACAGTTCTTGTTGTGATTGCAGATACAACCATGTATTCTCGTGCATTTTTACTATCTGTTCGTTGTATTCCATAGGGTTCAGCCTATTGCCACAAGCAATCAACAACGAAACAATAAATATTAATAATCCGCTTTTCATATATGTTACATAGTTTTGGTTGTTAAAAAAAAAAACTCATCTATTAGCCTTAATCTCAACGGCTTTTAGCACTTCTTCATTGATTGTTACGGGATATTTTTTCTCCAAATCCTTTACCCACTCCTCTTCCAAATAGTTTTGATAATCGGTAACCACAGCTGCTCTAACATCGGTGTATTCTTCCGGAAGTGAGTCCAATATTTTCCCCCACACGAAAACATACGGAAACTCCTTGGAGGTAACAAAAGTTGCTGTTTTGTCATTAAACGCCAAATTGTCTATTATGGGATTCGTGCCTTTTGCCCAGAGTCCCGATTGGTTCTCAACAATAACACTATCTTTATTTAGAGAGGCAATATAGGCGTTTATTTGCTGTACAGACATCTTTTTGAACTTTTTTTGAAGGGTTTTTGCCGTTTTCCTGTCTTTGCAAGCCAATATTTTCCCTTTATAATGAGGCTTTTGCCAAGCATACTGTTTTATGTTTGTTTTAAAGAATGTTCGAAGACCTGTTGTATCGGCAGAGGCTTTTTCCCATATCTTATCGTTGGAAATATTAAAAAGCAATATACCATCGTGATACTCCTGTAAAAGATACTTAAAAGCAGGATATTTGCTCTCAAGTTGAGTATCTTCGAATCGCAATATTTCGTCATCGACAAATCCGTCTATCAAGTTTTGTGTTTGGACAACAGTATTGTCTATATTGTTTCTCGACACGGAATACAGATATTTCATAAATCTGTTTTGTGGAATCTCTTTATCTTTTATCGTAAAAAGAGTTTTGTTGTATTGAGCCGTATCTGCCAGATAGTTGGAGTCGGTGGTGGCAAATTTTCGGGCATAGTCCAAAAGCTCTTGGTAAGCACTCTGATTAAATTTATAATTGTATTCGACTTTTAGCTTATCCACAAAATGTTTTCGGCTTGCCTGCCATCTGCCGTCATAAGCGAAACGGTTAATAATTTCAGCTTTTGCTTTATCGAAGCTATCTACCGGTCTTTTATCTATGAGTTGCAATATATGCCAACCATAAGGAGTCTCTATCGGTTCCGAAATCTCTCCGTTTTTTTTCATACCGAAAGCGGTATTTTCAAAAGCCTCTACCATTCGTCCCACACCAAACTCTTTCATTACGCCACCCATATTTGCAGATGCTTTGTCGTCGGATTTGTCTATGGCTAATGTTGCGAAATCTTCGCCTTGTTTGATTTGCTTATAAATATCATCTATTTGCGACTTTACCGCTGCTTTTTGCTCTGGGGTAGCATTTTCGGGGAATTTTTTCAGGATATGGGCTACCTGCACTCTTCCCACAGCCGGACGGCGACCGGTAATCTTTATAACGTGATAACCATAGTCCACTCTGACGGGTTGCGACACCTGCCCGACAGACAAAGAGTACATGGCTTTTTCTAACGGATACGGCATCATCTGTCCGGTAAGCCATCCGACCTTGCCTTTATTTTCTGCGACTCTTACATCGTCCGACATATCGAGAGCAACAGCCGAAAAACTCTCTTTTTTTAGCCTTTTGATAGCCTCCAATGCTCTTTTATGGACTTTCAACGTATCTTCGGGAGTAGCATTGTGAGGTAGCCTAAAAAGTATGTGGCTCATCTCCACATCTTCCAACATATTTTTGTAAGCCTCCTCTATTAGAGCCTCTTCTTTGGCTCTGTCGGTCAAATAGTAGATTGCTATCTGGTTTCGATACGAATTCAGTTCGTTGCGAAAAGTCTCAACAGTATCGTACCCAAGCGACTGTGCTTCTATAACTTTGAGTTTAAATTTTTTATAGGTATCTATGTATTCGTCTATATTTTGCTGTTCGGCTTTTAGATTGGCTCTGTTTTTAAAGAAAAGGTATTCAAAATCCGCTTTTGATACTTTATTATTTCCTAATGTCATCAATATCGTATCAGACTGTGCATTTGATACTAAAACTATTAGAACGGATACAAATAAAACGCTATATTTTTTCATATTTTATTACTGTAAATAAATTTAATGATTGCAAAGATAATCAATTTTTCGTTTGTAAATTATACTTTTATAATACCACAAAGACGAAAATAGCAATTAGTCTATTTCCGCTTGTTTTCGAGGCGTAGCAATTCGTCTCGCCATTGAGCAGCTTCGATAAACTCCATTTTCTTTGCTGCTTCTGTCATCTGACGACGAGCATAAGTTATTGCTTTATCTATATTTTTGTCTTCCATAGCTTTGATAATAGCTACGTTTTTTTCGTAAACCGCAGCATTAGGAATAGATGTAGTCTCGGTGTATTCTGCCGAATTGGTTTTGCCCCATAGAGCCGATTGTGTGCGTGATACCACCTGTGTGGGCGTTATATTGTTATCTTCGTTATATTTTATCTGTTTGGCTCGACGACGATTAGTCTCATCGATAGTGAGCCGCATAGAGCGGGTTATTTTATCTGCATAAAATATAACTTTACCATTGAGGTGGCGGGCGGCACGCCCTGCTGTCTGTGTGAGACTTCGATGATTTCGGAGAAAACCCTCTTTGTCGGCGTCAATTATTGCCACCAACGATACTTGTGGCAAGTCGAGCCCTTCGCGGAGAAGATTGACTCCCACAAGTACATCGTACTCGCCTTTGCGTAAGTCATCCATAATTTTCACTCTATCCAGAGTCTCTATATCCGAGTGGATATACGCCGACTTTATTCCCGCCTGACACAGATAGCGGTTGAGCTCCTCTGCCATTCGTTTGGTAAGTGTAACCACAAGCGTACGCTCCTGTTTTTCGACTCTAAGAGTAATCTCGTTCATAAGATTATCTATCTGATATTCCGAAGGACGTACCTCTATTTCGGGGTCAAGTAGTCCTGTGGGGCGTACCACCTGCTCTACTACTATGCCAAGCGACTTTTGAAGTTCGTACTCGGCAGGTGTGGCACTTACAAAGATTGCTTTTGGTACGAGCGACTCCCACTCTTCAAACTTCAAAGGACGATTGTCTATTGAGGCCGGCAGTCTAAAACCATATTCTACAAGATTTTTTTTGCGAGAATAGTCGCCACCATACATTCCGTGTATCTGCGGAATAGTAACATGGCTCTCATCGACAAATACCAAAAAATCTTTTGGGAAATAGTCGAAAATACAGAAAGGACGACTTCCTTCGGGACGATTGTCGAAATAACGAGAGTAGTTTTCGATGCCCGAACAGTACCCCACTTCGCGTATCATCTCTATATCATAAGAGACACGCTCTTGCAATCGTCTGGCTTCGTAGGGCTTACCGTTTTCTTTGAAAAAATCGACTTGTTTGCCCAAATCTATCGCGATATGGTCGAGAGCCTGATTAACCCTTTCTTGTGTAGTAGTAAAGATGGTTGCCGGATAGAGGTTGAAAGTATCGAATATCTCTATGGTTTGTCCTGTGATAGGGTCGAGTGTCTCTATATGGTCGATGTCGTTGTCCCAAAATATTACACGCAGTACAAAATCGGCATAGGCTGGGAAAATATCAATAGTATCGCCTTTTACACGAAAATTACCACGATTTAAGTCTATCTCATTGCGGTTGTAATTGGCCGCAACAAGCGAGCGAAGAAAGTCGTCTCGCAATATATGCCTACCCACAGACAATGTTATAGTATTGTTTTTAAAGTCTTCCGGATTGCCTATACCATACAGGCATGATACCGACGATATTATAACAATATCGTTACGTCCCGAAAGCAGCTGTGATGTCGCCGACAATCTCAATTTCTCTATCTCCGAATTAATGGCAAGGTCTTTTTCGATATAAGTATCTGTGGCGGGAATGTAAGCTTCCGGCTGATAATAATCGTAGTAAGAGACAAAGTATTCTACCGCATTGTCGGGGAAAAACGCCTTAAATTCGCTATAAAGCTGAGCCGCAAGGGTTTTGTTGTGGCTTATAATAAGGGTTGGGCGGTTATACTTTGCTATTACGTTTGCCATCGTAAAAGTTTTGCCACTACCGGTTACACCAAGTAAAGTTTGGTAATTGACTCCATTGTCAATAGCTTCCGACAACTCTTTGATAGCTTGTGGCTGGTCGCCCGAAGGCTTATAGTCCGATACGAGATTGAAATTAGACATCGTGTAGTTGATTGATTGTTTGTAGTTTATTTGCCAATGCAAAATTTGCTGAATATATTGCCTAAAATCTCGTCGGTCGAAATCTGACCCGTTATCTCACCCAAATGATACATACATTCTCTAATATCTTGACTCAAAAGGTCGCCCGAAATATTATTCTCTAACCCTGATATTACACGTATTATAGCTTCTTTGGCTTTTAGCAATGCCTCATAGTGCCGAATATTATTAACAACTATACCGTTATTGTCGGGATATTGCGTGTTTGCTACCTTTACAAGCATTTTTTGTAGAGTATCCGTATTGATTTGTCTCTTGGCAGATATGTATATCTTGTTCATATCCGTATTATCGAATGTAGTTTTGAGATATTCGAGTTTTTCGTCAGATAGGCTGTCTATTTTATTGAAAACCAAAATCACCTTTTTACCTGCTGTGCGTTCGTATATTTGAGCGGCAAAGTTGTCGATACCATTGTCTATCGTAGTGCTGTCGATAAGCCATAGTACAATCTCTGCCTGTTCTATCTTTTGATAGGTTCGCTCTATACCAAGCATCTCTATTTCATCGGTTGTGTTGCGTATGCCGGCAGTGTCAATAAACCTGAATGTTACACCTTCGATTGTTGCCAAATCCTCGATTGTATCGCGTGTAGTACCGTGTATTTCGGATACTATAGCCTTATCTTCGTTCAAAAACAGATTCAAAAGAGTAGATTTGCCCACATTCGTCCGGCCGACCAAAGCTATAGGTATGCCGTTTTTCAATACATTGCCTGTCTTAAAAGAATCTGCAAGTACGGTTATATGCCGCTCTATGTTTTCTGCCAAATCTTTTAGTTTTTGTCTGTCGGCAAACTCTACATCTTCTTCGGAAAAATCGAGTTCAAGCTCTATTAGCGATACGAAATCGAGCAGTTGTGTTCTAAGCCTTTGTAATTCTGTCGAGAAACCCCCTCTCATCTGTTTAATGGCCATTCTATGAGATGCCCTTGTGGAAGATGATATCAAATCGGCAACGGCTTCCGCCTGCGACAAATCCATTTTGCCGTTTACAAAGGCACGCATTGTAAATTCGCCCGGATGTGCAAGGTCGCAACCATTGTCTATCAAAAGTCTTAGTATCTCCTGTTGGATATATATAGAGCCATGGCAGGCAATCTCTACTGTATTGTCGCCTGTAAACGAATGAGGTGCACGAAAAACCGTAACCAATACCTCATCTATTGTTTCGTTGGTTTTGATATCGTCTATTGTACCGTAATCTACCGTATAAGGTTTCTGATTTTTCAGGCTGTTGTTTTTTCTCTTCGACCGAAAAATCTTATCAACAACAGCAAAAGCCTCTTCTCCACAAACACGTATAACAGCTATACCTCCCACACCCGTAGCAGTCGATACGGCGCATATTGTACTTTGTCTAAGCATATTTCGTGGTTCGATATTGCTAATGTGTTTAGTCCCACATAGATTTTTTACTCATAGCATATTTGCCTCCTCCCGTAAAAAACAACGTAAGGCTTCCGAAGAAGAACAGACCGAGTAACTCCACAGCCCAACCTCCTTGTGCATTTAGAGCAAACAGTCCGCCACGATGAACCAAAAACCAAGCCACAAAACAGTTGAAAGCCAGTACGGCAGCCGACAATCTTGTCCTGAAACCAAGTATTATAAGTATTGGGGCTACTACCTCGCCTACCAACACCCCATAAGCTGTAAAAGCGGGAAGCCCCTGCGATACTACCATAGATTTGATACCTTCTACACCTTTTAGCAACTTACTGATACCGTGCAACAACATCATCACGCCTACCGACAGTCGTAATATTAGTAATCCCAAATCGTTTTTTCTCTCCAATGCTCTTATTTTCATATTATTGTGTTTTGTTTTTTTAATGAATTATATTTAAAAATAAAAACGAAAGTACAAAAATTTTTTCAATTTCTGTACTTCTGTTTCATTGTTAGTGGAGCTGACGGGAGTCGAACCCGTGTCCAAACAAGGAAGCAATATGCTTTCTACATGCTTATCTTCGCCTAAGATTTTCGTGTACCGGCAAGACCGAAGCCACCAACCAATACCTTATCCGCTAAAATTTCGGAATTACATCGCAGACTGCAATCCCTATCTCCGATATTCCCACACCTCTTAGCCAAACCGCCTCAGAGAACGGCATTTGAGAGATGTCTCGTTACAGCACCTGTGCCGTAATTAAGCTTAAAGTACTATACTTCCGTTTAAGCAGCGAGAGCGTAGTTATTTTCGCCAGTTATAGTTTGACGTGTGAGATTTGAGTGCCACCCGACAACGCACTGCATGCTTACATACCTCTTCTACCTGCTGTCAAAACCAAACAGCCCCTAATCGGTATTATTACACAAATTAGACTGCAAAGATAATAAAAAGTTACCAATCAAATAACAATATCTGTAAAAATAATAGATTTTTAGTACCTTTGCAGAATTCACAATATAAAAATATTAGACCTAAACAATGATACAATATATATTAAATCAAGGAACAAGTAACCCGGGTGTTGCCGGTTTCAGGGGCAATACCAACCAAAAACTGCCTGTGGTAAATTGGCTTGCAGACTTGCCGGAGACACAACAAGAAAGTAATTTGGTAGAGGTTCAGTTTAAAAACACACGCAAAGGATATTTCCTAAACAACAACGGTATTATACTCGAAAAAGGCGATTGGGTTGCAGTAGAAGCCACACCCGGACACGATGTAGGAGAGGTTACGCTCACAGGCAGGCTTGTGCTTTTGCAAATAAAGAAAAACCATATCAATATGGAACGTTACGAAGTGAAAAGGCTCTATCGTAAAGCCAAACAGTCGGATATGGAAAAATACCACGAATTCAAAGCCAAAGAGTATGATACTATGATACGTGCCCGACAGATTACCCAAGACCTGAACCTAAATATGAAAATCGGAGACGTAGAGTATCAGGCAGACGGCAATAAGGCAATATTTTATTATATCGCCGACGGGCGTGTAGATTTCAGACAATTGATAAAGGTATTGGCAGATACCTTTAAGACACGCATAGAGATGAAACAAATAGGTGCAAGGCAAGAAGCAGGCAGAATAGGCGGTATAGGTCCTTGTGGCAGAGAGTTGTGCTGTGCTACGTGGCATACCAATTTTGTTACCGTTTCTACAAGTTCTGCCCGTATTCAAGATATATCCACCAATCCGCTTAAATTGGCAGGACAGTGTGCAAAAATCAAATGCTGTGTCAATTACGAAGTGCCTGTATATAAAGATGCCATAAAAAACTTGCCTTCGCACGATATAGTACTCAATACAATGGAGGGCGACTTCTATCATATCAAAACAGATGTATTTAAAGGAATTATGACATATTCGTCTTCACCAAACTCCAATGCTAACCTTACCTCAATACCTGTGGCACGGGTCAATGAGATAATAGCAATCAACAAACGCGGACAAAAAGTGCCTTCGTTACTAAAAAAAGAAGAAGACAAACCGACTGCCGATTATAAAAATGTCGTTGGACAGGATAGTCTGACCCGATTCGATAAAGATAACCGTAAAAAACGCTCTCGTAAAGGCAACCGAAACAACAAAAATGCGGCAACCAAAGCAGACAAAAACCAACAATCCCAAGGCTAAATCCGCTTACGATACTATAAAAACAAAAAATGGCTATCGCTACTTATAAACGACAGCCATTTTTTTTCATTCGCCTTCTATTCAATGGGTTGTAGAGAGCCCTCTACATACTCAAACTTACCTGCGGCAATTACTTTGAATTTGACGGTATGAGTGTTTTTTTCAACCTTCTTGCCTTGATAAAAAGGTATATTGATTGTATATGTTACCTCAATGCCATCGACAGGCTCTGCTTCGGGGTGCATTTTTTCCAGCATACCGTTCAACGATTTTATGAGATTTGCGGTCATTTTAGCTACCACTTCCTCGTCGGTCATTGAACTTGGGTAAGCATTCTTGATAGCCTCTATCGGTGATTTCGATGTTTGTTTGCGAGCTGGTTCGGCACGCATATCCACATTGTTGTAATAAGCAGACATTCCACCATAATAGTCGCTATTACCAAACGAAGTTACATACCCCTGTCCTTTGGCGGTGCAGCCCGCTGGCTGGTCTATGTTTTCCCATACCCAGTCCACCGCTGCCTGATAATACGCCTTGATAGTGGCATTGTTGGGTATGGGCGACAAATTTATTGTTACCGAAGGATTATAAACCCAAACATTGTTTGTTTTTACGAACTGGCTGGTAACGGTGGTAATAGCCGTCGATTTAGCCCAAGAAGTGCCATCGTATGTGTACTCATCTGCCTTGATGTAAGTATTCGATGACGACACATAATATTTATATACCACACACACCTTTTGGTCGGCAGCAGCATACGGATATTTGTTCTTTAAGAATACGGGCAGATAACTGTCGGCTTGTGTACCCGAAAAGTTGTCGTACCTAATACCCATAGGCGTATAGTCGTTTTTCTGCATCACATACACCAAACTATTTTTATACTCTACCCAATCGGAGCCACTGTATTTAAATAGATTGGCTCGTATCTCTGTGGTAGTCCCCACACGGAAATTGTAGGTAGTATGTATTATAGTATCCTGTGTGGCGGCGGGTAATCTTCCTTTTAGAATCTTATTCATAAAGGTATTTATCTGAGTCTGGTTTTTGAAATAGGTGGTATCCGACGCAGTATTATAAACCGTATCATAGTCGTTGTTATTAAGGGCTATGATGCCGACTCTGTTGAGAGTGTCGATATATGCGGGCATCGAACCCATAACGTTGTACGTCAGCCTAACTGCCGAAGTGTTGTCCATTGTCAGGAATTTGGAGGCAAGTAATGCAGGAGCATATTTTTCCGCACTTATGGCTTCGCTAAAAGCTTTTTGTGTTTCGACAAGTTCCAGCTCATCGGCTACACCGTCGGCATTTGCCAAAGCTTTATTTGTACTGTTGGTTGCAACAGTTTTATAGTCGGCATCGGTCATAGTATAATCCAAAGTGGGGGTATACGACGGCATATAGCTATCGTAACCGGGAAAGTTTTTTCCGTTGTAATCGCAAGAGGTTATAAAAAACGCAGTTGCTATCAATACAATATTTACTATTTTTTTCATATTTAATTCTACCGTTTTTTTATTGATTAAAAATTAATTTTTAGGCGGGCAGTCCAAGTCCTACCAAAACCGTAAAATACTCTTGCTGTCTGCCAAGTGCCGTCACCTCCGTCGGTAGCATCGGCTACATATATTTGGTTAAACAAGTTCTGACAAGTACCCGATATAATAGCGTCGGTACCTGCAAACTTGAATTTATAACTTGCGTTCAGATTGACCACAGCAGAGCCCGGTACTTCCCAAGGTTGAATAAAGTCATAAGGTTTGTTCAAAAGCAGGTTTCGACTACTTATTGTATAATCGGCAAAAAGCTGACTCATACCGTTTAGGTTCATACCCACTCTGACATCTTTTACCGGTTTTACGGTTATTCCCAAGTCGTAAGTGGTTTGAGCCGAGCCACCCACCTTTATACCTTTGAGGTTGAGCTGCGACCATGCGTGATTGCCGCTACCGATTCGGTTGGCAATAGCTCCTTCCAAATCAGCCAAGGGTTGTCCTTGCGAATTGTAATAATATCCTATCGGGTTGCTATCCCACTGCCAATCGCCGATAGAGAGCATAGCTGCGAATTCGAGCCATTGAGTAGGGGTTGCTTTTAGTTCTACTTCCACACCCATGTGACGAGCATTTACACCCTGCATATTGATAATAGCTCTTTCGGCAACGGTAGCACCCGAAGCATCGGTATATGTGTAGTCGGTAGAGCGAGTCATCGTTTTGTTTAACCACTTGGTAAAGTATCCGTTGAGTGTTGCCGAAAGGTATTTCCAGCGGAAACCGTAACCAATCTCGGCCGAAAAGATATTTTCGTTGATAGCTTTCGGATTCACCTCGTTCGATGTGTCCCATTGGAGGAACGCCCCACCCGAAAAATAGGGGGCACGGCTTATATAACCGATATTGGCAAAAACGTTGTGATAGGAGGCAAAATTGTAATTGGCACCGCCCTTGACAGTATATCCCATAAAACTCAAAGTCTCCGAACGGGCGTGGTCGGCATCGTAATAGAAACGGTCGTAACGCCAATACGACGTATTCGATATAGAACCCGCCACAAAAACATTCAAATCGCGGTTGAGAAAACTTCCTTCTACTTGTGCAAAAGCACCTTCCTGCATCACATATCCGTCATAGTCGCGATAAACAACATCGCCTACTTTCAGCTTCTGCATCTTCCAGTTTGGGTCGGCAGCCGCCGCATTGTTTGCTGCTTTCACGTTTTTACGCGACGATTCGTCTATGAAATACTCTCCACCGTAGAGGTCGATGAGTTCGTTGGTATGCACTCCCTTGTAGTAACGAAAATCGACACCTCCGTAGAAGTCAATATTGCGTGCCAACGGCGTGGTATAGGTTGATATTAATCCTACCCAGTTGTGATAGTTTTTACTTTTGCTCATTGCCAGAAGCGAGCCGGTAGTACTATTTGCATTGAGCGTCTCTATTTTGTCGTAAGCAAAAGTACCGTCGGCGTTGCGGAACGTGTTATTCACCAAACCGTTTGAGGCTCCGTACCAACTGCTGTAAGTATATTTTTCGGTAGCATCGGGCAGGTTATACCCACCTTGTCCGCTATATCCGTTACCACGTCCGATAGAGGCATAAACAACGGTAGATAGGCTTTTTCTATTGCCCATATCCCAATTCCAATTGAGCGACAACTGAGGTTTGTGATATTGGTTGAACGACGATGTCTTGCGTTGTCCGTTGAGTCCAAAACCGTAGGTTGGGTTAAACTTGTATGGCGAATCACCGTTCATATAACCGCCCACACGTTGCCATTCGGCTATCGTCAGTTGGTCGTTGGAGTTGCGTTGATAGTGCGACTGCGGAGCACCGAAAACCGTAAACGAAAGAGTGTGGTCGTCGTTAATGATTTTCGATAGGTTGAAAAAATAGTTCCATCCGTTGAATCCTGTACCTTGAATATATCCGTCGCCCCAAGTGCGAGAGCCAAGCAACGTAAAAGCCCAGCCGTTTTTCAACATTCCCGACGAAATGTTGAAAAGGATTTTGTTGTAACCGTCGTTACCGATGGTATATTGAGCCGAACCGCCTTTTTTAGCCTCGTGAGCTTTGGTTATGATATTTATCGAACCACCTACCGACGGCGACGACACCTTCGATGCTCCGAGACCGCGTTGTGTCTGCATGGTACGGGTAACGTCGGCAAGCCCCGCCCAGTTGCTCCAATATACTCCGCCCCACTCCATATCGTTGACAGGGACACCGTTAATCATTACTGCGACATTCTCCGATTTGAAGCCTCGCATGTGAATTTTTGAGTCGCCATAACCGCCACCGCTTTTGGTGGTATATACACCTGGAGTGGTTTTCAGCACTTCGGGAAATTCGGCATTCCCAAGTTTCTCTTCGATAGTCTCAAAAGCGATATTCGACACTGCCACAGGCGTTTTGCGTTGTATTGCCACCTGCGAGGTAACGGTTACGTCTTTGAGCTCTATTGCTGTCGATTTCAATTTTACATCCGCAGCTTTACCGGCCTCAACAATTTTGGTTTCATATCCGATATATGAAAATATCAGTGATTGACGATCGTTTGCCGATATCGAATACTCTCCGTTAAGACCTGTTTGAGTTCCATCAAGAGTACCTTCTATCTGTACCGATACTCCTACAAGAGGTTCGTCTGTCTCGGCATCGCGAACAAATCCCTTTATAGTGTTTTGAGCCACTGCAAATGCCGAGCACAACGAAAACATTACTATTAATACAAATACTTTCTTCATATAATTGCTAATATATTAAAACTTTGCAAAGATAACTATTTTTTTTTATGATTTATCAAATATGAAATAATAATAAATATCGGGAATAATGGTAGAATATATAGCTTTGGTTAAAGCGTGGAAATCAAAACATTCGATTATATACATTGGAGATGACAAAAAAGGTTATTGTTGTGAGCAATAACCTTTATCAAGATACGATGATTTTTCTTTATTTTTTTACTGCCTCTATTTTGTAACCGAGTTTTTCCAGTCCTTGCAATAAACCTATTTCGCCGGCAAGATGCAAACAGCCCACAGCAATAAAACTCGGGTGTTTTGCCATAATAGCAGGCAACTGCTCCAACCAGCGTTTATTACGCTTGTCTATAAGGGCAGTCTGTTGTTCGGCACTCATCGGACATGTTATATCGTCTTCCAACATTTTGAACATCTCGTTCAAATCGGCTTTACGATATAGGTCGATTCTTTTTCTCGTCTGATTTACGGAATAATCTGCGTTTTTAAACAAACAAACCAAATATGCTGCCTGTTGTTTCAATGAAGCGGATTCAAAAAGTGCGGAGACTTGGTCTTGTACCGTTTCTAATCCTACAACAGTAAGACCTCTTTTGGTTGCCTCCTGTTGAAGCCAAATATCAAGTGTTTCTTCTTGTTTTACTGCCGGAAGATTTTTTTGATTAATATTTCCGTCATATAACACACTAATCATAGAGGGCTTAAATATACCGAAAGATTGAAAACCTGCCCCGAATGTTTCTACAAGGGTTTTATCGACAAACTTGTAGTCTTCTTCCGAAAGTAGCATTTGCCAAGTGGTATCTTGGGGCATTATTCCTGCTGCTTGTATCTCTTTTACCAAAGCGTTCATATCGTTCATCATCAGTTCGCCAACCATCTGTTTGCTTTTGGCAAAAGCCTCTTTTGCTCCTGCAACACTGTCCAAAAAGTTAAATGAAAACAGGTGGTATGTGCCGAAAATGTACGATGGCTGCTTCAGACCGTTACCCGATACTTTCCATAGTAGAGAGCCTGTTTTGGTGTTGTTGGTATGTGCCGATACCGAATAAGCAAATATGGTCAGTATCATAATGAAAATTAATTTCCTCATAATAATTTATTGTGTTTATTATTGTTATAAAATTCAATTGACAAAATTAGTAAAATAATGTTACTTTTGCAATAAGTTTTTCGGAATTGTTAGTGAATATCTATGAGCAAAAAGACTAACCCTTGGGCATGGATACCCTCTTTATATTTTACCGAAGGTATTCCGTATGTGATAGTAATGACATTATCGGTGATTATGTACAAGCGTTTCGGATTGTCGAATACCGAAATAACTTTCTATACCGGTTGGTTATATCTGCCTTGGGTTATAAAACCTTTTTGGAGTCCTTTTGTTGATTTAATCAAAACCAAACGCTGGTGGATAGTATCAATGCAGTTACTTATCGGAGCGGGACTTGCCGGAGTGGCGTTTGTGTTGCCTACTCCTTTTTACGTTCAGGTATCGTTGGCGATGTTTTGGCTTATGGCATTTAGTTCCGCCACACACGATATTGCGGCAGACGGCTTTTATATGCTGGCTTTAAACGACAACGAACAGTCGTTTTTTGTCGGCATACGAAGTACTTTTTATCGATTTGCCACAATTTTCGGACAAGGTATATTGGTAATTTTTGCAGGTTTTCTCGAACAGAAAACCGGTAATATCCCTTATACTTGGAGTATAACCTTATTTGTAGTTGCAGGAGTATTTGTGGCTATGTTTTGTTATCATCAGTTCGTTTTACCAAAACCGATTGACGACCAAAAAACATCAAATATCGGATACAGAGATACTCTAAAAGAGTTTGGCAGAGTATTTATGGCATTTTTTTCAAAAAAAGATATAAGATTAGCCATTGCCTTTATGTTGTTGTATCGTTTGTCGGAGGCAATGTTGGTAAAGCTCGCATCTCCTTTTTTACTTGATACGCGTCAAGCAGGAGGATTGGGGTTAAGTACCCAACAGGTTGGCTTTGTGTACGGCACGGTCGGAGTAATTGCTTTAACATTGGGAGGTATTCTGGGCGGTATAGCCATCAGCCGCAAAGGTCTCAAATACTGGCTTATGCCAATGGCTTTGTCGATAACTTTGCCAAATGTGGTGTATGTATTTCTGTCATTTGCCCAACCCTCAAATCTTGTAGTAATAAATACAGCGGTTGCAATAGAGCAGTTTGGGTATGGGTTCGGATTTACGGCATATATGATGTATCTGATACATTTTGCCGACGGAGAGTACAAAACATCTCATTATGCTATATGTACCGGATTTATGGCTTTGGGAATGATGTTGCCGGGTATGGCGGCGGGTTGGATACAATCTTTTTTGGGTAGTTATAATAATTTCTTTATCTTTGTAGTGATTTGTATAATACCTACGATAGCTATTATACCTTTTGTGAATACGGATAATACCGTTAAAGGCAAATCATCAAAAAACACAGTAAATAATTGATAAATATATAATAAAATAAATGGAACATCTTTCAGAACAGGAAATATTCAGACGTAACAGTCGCGAACAACTGCAAAAAATGGGCATAGACCCATATCCTGCAACATTGTACCCTACCAACGCTTTTTCGGTTGATATAAAAGCAGAATTTGACGATAATCTCACTCCTCCCAGAGAGGTATGTATAGCGGGACGTATAATGAGCCGCCGTATTATGGGCAAAGCCTCTTTTGTGGAGCTACAAGACTCCAAAGGACGCATTCAGATATATATATCAAGAGACGATATAGATACGGAGGCTCAGCCCGAAATGTATAATGTCGTCTTCAAAAAATTGCTTGATATAGGCGATTTTATCGGTATCAAAGGTTTTGTCTTCCGCACTCATATGGGCGAGATATCGGTACATGCAAAAGAGATGACCGTACTCAGCAAAACAATCCGCCCGCTTCCGGTGGTAAAGTACAAAGACAATGTTGCTTATGACGCCTTTGATGACCCCGAACAGCGTTATCGCCAGCGTTACGTCGATTTGGTAGTCAATGATGGGATAAAAGATATATTTTTGAAACGCACGAAAATATATCAATCTATGCGGGAGTATTTCAATTCTCAAAATTATATTGAAGTAGAAACTCCCATATTGCAACCTATTCCCGGAGGAGCGGCGGCACGTCCTTTTATCACACATCACAACGCTCTGGACATTCCGCTGTATCTACGCATTGCCAACGAATTGTACCTGAAACGACTTATTGTAGGAGGTTTCGAGGGGGTTTACGAATTTTCCAAAAACTTCAGAAACGAAGGAATGGACCGTACCCACAATCCCGAATTTACGGCAATGGAGATATATGTAGCGTACAAAGACTACAATTGGATGATGGAATTTACCGAAAAGATGATTGAAAAAATCTGTCTTGATGTAAACGGCACCACAGAACTAAAAATAGGAGACAATATCATCTCGTTCAAAACGCCATTTAAGCGGGTAACGATGCTCGATGCCATCAAAGAGCATACGGGATACGACCTTGCAGGTAAAACCGAAGACGAAATCCGTCAGATAGCACAAAAGCTCAATATAGAAGTAGATGATACTATGGGTAAAGGCAAACTTATAGATGAAATTTTCGGCGAAAAGTGCGAAGCATCTTATATACAACCGACATTTATAACCGACTACCCCATCGAAATGTCGCCATTGTGCAAACGTCATCGCAACAATCCCGAACTGACCGAACGCTTCGAACTTATGGTAAACGGCAAAGAACTTGCGAATGCTTATAGCGAACTGAACGACCCAATAGACCAACTCGAAAGGTTTCAAGAACAGTTGCGTCTGTCCGAAAAAGGAGACGATGAGGCGATGTTTATAGATATGGACTTTGTAAGGGCTCTCGAATATGGTATGCCTCCGACATCGGGTATGGGTATAGGAATGGACAGACTTGTGATGTTGATGACAGGGCAAATGGCTATACAGGAGGTGTTGCTGTTCCCGCAGATGAAACCCGAAAAGAGACAGATAGAGCTTAGCGAGGACGAAAAAATTGTATTTGAGATACTCAAAAAACATGAGAAGATGCCGCTGCCCGATTTGAAAAGTCAAACAGAGTTTTCCAACAAAAAATGGGACAAAGCCATCAAAGGGCTCACCGGCAAAAAAGTGGCTTTGGTAGAGAAAGATGGAGATAATTTGACGGTGAAGTTGGTGTAGTACACAAATAAAATATTTTTTGACCATAACAACCTTTGTCAAAGTTTGAGACTTTGACAAAGGTTTAGCCCCCAAAACACTATTTCCAGCATTTTAATCTCCTAAAAATAGATACAAACACCATCGACGCATACAATCAGTCGTTTTTGGGAGTTCACTTTCACAGACATACGTATTCCAAAGCCTCATAAATCTCGGTTTGTGAGGCTTTTTGATTGTAATGAAATCTCCCCACATCTTCCAAAAGAGTAAAGTTTATCTCTTTATCCGAATTTTTCTTGTCATGACACATATATGAGTATATGGAGTCAAAGTCGGTACAGCCCACAAACAGCCTACTGTAATTTTCTTTGACGAAATAGTGCAATTTCAGCAATTCCGATTTTGGGAAGTCGTATCTAAGCATCGAAAGATACAATTCGCACACCATACCCCAAGCTACAGCTGTTCCGTGAGAAAGAGCAAAATGTTTTTCGGCTGCCAAAGCCTCGAATGCGTGTCCGAATGTATGCCCGAAGTTTAAGGCTCTTCGTTCTTTTTGGTCATATTTATCTACTTTTGCCAAATGTTGTTTTATTTTTATCTCTTTTTTGATAAGTCTTAGAAGATTGTCCCAATCCATTGCCTCGTTTGCATAAGTGGAATAAGTCTCTTCAAGCAAATTTTTATCCGAAATAAAACCATATTTGAGCATTTCTGCATAACCGTCTTTTATTGCTGCCGAAGGGAGTGTGTGTAGAAAATCTATGTTTATCAATATGGCTTTGGGGTCGGCAAAAGCTCCGATTTCGTTTTTCAGTCCATAGAAATTAATTCCGGTTTTCCCGCCGATAGAGGCATCTACCATAGCCATAAGTGTAGTCGGTATATTGATAAAATCACAACCTCGTTTGAATGTGGCTGCCACGAATCCGCCAAGGTCGGTAATAATACCGCCGCCAATGTTCAGTATTAACGACTTGCGATTGGCTCCCTTCTCTACCAACCACTGCCAAAGCCTGATAACCTCATTTATAGACTTCGCCTTTTCGGTTGCCTCAACCCTGTAAATATGCGCATTGCCCTCGTGTATGAGAGCGTCGAGTAGGCTGTCGGACAATATTTGGTGTACCTGTTGGTCGATTATCACGAATATGCTATTGGTAGAGTAACTGTCTATGATATTTCGCAGATTTCGCTGAAAGTTCGAGTAGAGTATCTTCATTTTTTTGAGCAACTTGATTTCGTTGTGCAAAGATAAACAAAATCTATTTGATACGATATCGAAAGCAGATAATGGATTGACGCACAAAAATGCTAATTTTTTATTAAACCACAATTGAGTTTTGGTAAAAATAGAGGAATTAAGACCGGCTGTACGAAACAAATTGTAGAAATAAAAAAGATGTTGAATGCTTTAAATACGTAATCTGTGTTAAATCCCGAAACCAACGGAGCTCCAAACTTTATAATCCTTACGCTACTGTCTGTATTCTAAGTCTCGCGCGTAGGCACACTAATAATTTTTGCCATAGATTGATATTTTTTTTGTACCTTTGCCGTTTAATTAAAATTAAGTATAATTGCAATTATGAATATTGTTAGAAATGATGTTGATGCCTGTAATGCAACACTTACTCTTACTATTGAGCAACAGGATTATGCCGAAAAAGTAGATAAATCTCTTAAAGATTATCGCCGTAAAGTGCAGATGCCGGGGTTTCGTCCGGGAAATGTGCCTGTTGGATTAGTAAAAAAAATGTATGGTAAAACCATTTTAGCCGAAGAGGTTAATAAACTGATTTCTGAGGCATTGTATAATTACATAAAAGACAACAAATTAGATATTCTTGGTGAGCCTATATCGAATGAGACTATCCAAAAGCCGATAGACTTTGACAATGACCAAACTTTTGAATTTGTATTTGATTTGGGATTATGCCCCGAAATGACAATAGATACTACGGCAAAAGATAAAATACCATATTATAAAATTGCCGTAACAGACGAAATGATAGACGAGCATATAAAAATGCACGCTTCTCGTTTGGGTCAGTATGTACCTGCCGAAAAGACAGAAGAGGCTTCTGTAATAAAAGGCGAAATGACAGAAATTACAACAGAGGGCGAACCTCTAAAAGTTGTAGATGCTCTGATTACGCCCAAATATATTAAAGACGACAAGCAAAAGAAATTGTTTGTCGGCAAAAAATTGGGTGCTAAAATCAAATTTAATCCCGTTACGGCAATGACCAACGAGTATGAAGTATCGTCTTTGCTTAATATTTCCAAAGACAAAGTGAAAGACTATGACCGTGATTTTGAATATATTATAACAGAAATCACAAATCATCAAAGTGCGGAATTAGACCAATCTTTGTTTGATAAGGTTGTGGGAGAAGGCGTCGTAAAAAACTTGGAAGAGTTTAAAGAGAAAATAAAAGAAGGTATTTCAGGCATATATGTAGCAGATAGCGACTATAAGTTTTCGATTGATGCTAAGGAATTTTTCATAAAGAAAAACAAAAAAGCGGTTTTCCCGGAAGAGTTTCTAAAAAGATGGTTGAAGGTAACCAATGAAAAAATGACAGATGAAACCATCGAAAAAGATTTTGATAAAATGCTTGAATATCTAAAATGGGATATTATTAAAAAACGTTTTGTCGAAAAATATGAGATAAAAATAGAAGACAAGGATATAAAAGATGCGGCTCGTCAAGATGTTGTGATGCGTTTTGCCCAATATGGCATAAACAATCCGCAAGAAGACATTCTCAACACCTATGTCGAAGAGTCACTAAAACAAAAAGGAGCTTTTGAGCAATTCTATCAGCAAGCCGTAGAAAGGGTTGTAATATCCAAGATAAAAGAGCTTGTCGCAATTAGCGAAAAAGAGGTAACTCTCGAAGAATTCAACAAGTTGTTCAACGAAAAATAATTTTTTTGATAATTGTGTTGATAAAAAAAACAGGGCTTTATATAATCTTCATATAAAGCCCTGTTTTTTTACAAAGGTTATATTTTAAAAATTTCTTTGATTTTGTCCTTATAATCAAGTTTTTCCCAAGAGAAATACTCTATGCCGTTTTCGACAACACACTCTCTGCCAAAATGCCCATAAGAAGCGGTTTTCAGATATATCGGATTACGAAGTTTTAGCCTCTGTTCGATTGAATAGGGACGCAAATCGAATATCTCATTGATTTTGGCTGCTATTTCGGCATCTGACATATTCACGTGCGATTTGCCGTAAGTATTCACAAACAGACTTACCGGCTCTGCAATACCTATGGCATAAGATATCTGAATTAGTATTTCGTCTGCAACACCTGCTGCAACCATATTTTTGGCGATATGACGAGCAGCGTATGCAGCACTTCTATCTACTTTCGATGGGTCTTTGCCACTGAATGCACCTCCTCCGTGAGCCCCTTTGCCTCCGTATGTATCGACAATGATTTTTCTGCCGGTAAGCCCCGTATCGCCGTGTGGCCCGCCGATAACAAATTTACCTGTGGGATTTACGTGCAATATCATATCCTTGTCAAAAAATTTGGCAATAGAGGGATTATTGCTTATTACTTTTGGCAATAAAATATTTTTTATATCATTTTTGATTTTTGCCAACATTTGTTTGTCGTCCCTTTCAAATTCGTCGTGTTGTGTGGATACGACAATCGTATGGATACGTTCTGCTATACCGTTGTCATCGTATTGTACGGTTACCTGCGATTTTGCATCGGGACGAAGGTACGGCATCAGATTTGTCTCTTTGCGTATTTTTTCAAGACAAAAAAGTATTTCGTGAGCCAAATCAAGAGAGAGAGGCAAAAAATTTTCCGTTTCGTTCGTGGCATAGCCAAACATCATTCCTTGGTCGCCCGCTCCTTGCTCTTCCGGTTTTTGTCTTTCTACTCCTCTGTTTATATCTTCGGATTGCTCGTGGATGGCAGATAATACTCCACACGAATTGCCGTCAAACATATAGTCGGATTTGTTGTATCCTATATCTGTTATTACTTTGCGTGCAATATTCTGAATATCAACGTATGCCGAAGATTTTACCTCGCCTCCGATTATTACTTGGCCTGTGGTAACAAACGTTTCGCATGCTACTTTTGAATTTTTGTCTTTGGACAGAAATTCATCAAGAATTGCATCCGAAATTTGGTCTGCTACTTTGTCGGGGTGTCCGCTCGACACCGATTCTGATGTGAATAGATACATATTAATTTTTTTTTTAGTTACTAAATAAATCGTTGTTTTTGTATTAAAAAAGAAAATCCTGCTAAAACAATGTCTAACAGAAAAAGAACAAGATGTGCTATTAGCCTGATATTATGCGGGTTTTTAGCATTTTTTTCTGAGGTTGCAAGCATACAAATCTTTCCTCTTTTCTATCAGAGCCAAAAGTAATATATTTTTTTTATTTGGCAAAGAGTTTATATTTTTTTGATAGATTTAAGCACCAAATTACTTTTTGTATCAAATTGTTTTAATATGTCAAGAATTTTATCGAACTTTGCATTAAAGTTGTCCCCTCAATTAGCGGCTGATATTCAAGTAAATATATAATTGCCGAAACGAACAACTTTTTTATTAATATTTTTTATAAAGGCACTATGTGTTAAAAACAGTAATTTTGCACAATAAGTAAAAAAGTGAAACAAAATGAGAAAGTTAATAGTATTTAGTATGGCAATATCAGCCATTATTAATTTTTCTTGCACGAAAGAGATAGAGTTTAAAGGCGATTATTCGAAAGACAAACTCGTAGTAAACGCTCTTTTGATAGCGGATTCCACTATTGTAGCCAATGTGTCGCATAGTGTATTTTTTATGAACGATTACAACGGTAAAGAGACTTATGTAAACGATGCTTATTTGGAAATTTTTGTCAACGGCAGCAGTATCGGTACAATGATCTACCAAAGTCATAATACCTCGAATGCCATATACACTATACCATACAGTCCGAAACAAGGCGACAAATTGGAGCTGAAAGCCCGTCATAAAGACTACGACGATGTAAGAGCTGTTACCGAAATACCATACTCAAGCACTATTATTTCGGTAGATACTTCCTATACTTCGGGCAATTACGACAACAATAGGATTATCAATCTGAATATAAAATTTCAGGATGCTCCCGAAATATCTAACTATTACGAAATAAAAGCGGAGCTTATATCGTGGACCAAATCGTACGATTCCGGTAAGATTATCCGACAAGTAATACCTCTACGGATATATTCCAATGATATTGTGTTCAACAATAGCTCAAGCTCCGATCCCATATTTGGAACCGACTTCGAATCACAATCACTCGTTTTCGACGACTACATTATAAACGGCAAAGAATATACAATAAAAGTATTATCCGACAATACCTATCACTTTAACGGCAATATCGACGGATACAAAGACACACTGGATGTTTGCCTCAACAGCATATCGAAAGACTACTATATGTTTCAAAAAACATATACGGCATATACCAACGATATAGATTTCATAGGAATATTCAACGAGCCCGTACAGATTTACAACAATGTCGATGGCGGTATAGGAGTGGTAGCCGGTATTACTATTAACAAAAAAGTAATACCCTTGAATTGATATACAAACGAAAAGAATTGAACCCCAAACAACATTATGATTAACAAGAAATTATCAATCACGAACTATTGGTTTCGTGATTTTAATTTTAGATTTACGGGAAGAATTATATTTATTTATTGATTAATTGTAAGAAGATGAATTTATTAAGCAAAATAGATGCAAAAATTTTTCACACCATAGGTAATCTCGCCGACGAATTAGGATTAGAATGCTATCTGATAGGCGGATATGTTCGAGATTTGCTTTTAGACAGAGGCTCCAAAGATATTGACGTGGTAGTGGTAGGCAATGGTGTGGCTTTTGCCGAGTCTCTAAAAAAACGTCTGGGGCGAGGCTCTCAACTTGCAGTATTCAAAACCTACGGTACGGCACAGCTAAAATACAACAACACAGAAATAGAGATAGTAGGAGCACGCAAAGAGTCGTACTCCCACAATAGTCGCAATCCGATAGTAGAACAAGGCACGCTCGAAGATGACCAAAACCGTCGCGACTTTACTATCAATGCCCTTGCTATATGTCTCAACAGCCAACGATTCGGAGAACTAATAGATCCTTTCGGCGGACTTAATGACTTGGAGACAAAAACCATAAGAACACCATTAGACCCCGACATCACTTTCTCGGACGACCCTCTGCGTATGATGCGTGCCATCAGGTTTGCGACACAGCTCGGCTTCAATATCAAAGACGAAACTCTTGTAGCTATCTGGCGCAATCGAGACCGTATAAAGATAATAACCAAAGAGAGAATTTCGGACGAAATAAACAAGATTATGCTTTCCCCAAAACCATCTGTGGGCTTCTATCTGCTCGACAAAACAGGTCTGCTACCGCTGATATTCCCCGAACTATCGGCTATGAAGGGCATAGATACTATCAATGGACGTGCTCACAAAGATAATTTTGTGCATTCTCTACAAGTACTTGATAATCTTGCTCTACGCTCCAACGACCTTTGGTTGCGTTGGGCAACACTACTGCACGATATAGGCAAGCCAAACACCAAACGTTGGGAAGAGGGACGTGGCTGGACATTCCACAACCACAACTATGTAGGCTCCAAAATGGTAAAAAGGATATTCGAATCGCTCAAACTGCCACTGGGCGAACCTCTAAAATTTGTGCAAAAAATGGTGTTACTACATATGCGACCAATAGTGCTTAGCGAAGATGTGGTAACAGACTCTGCCGTAAGACGACTGTTATTCGATGCGGGCAATGACATAGACTCGTTGATGATGCTCTGCCAAAGCGACATCACATCGAATAATATGAAAAAGGTAAAACGTTTTTCGGAGAATTTCGAACTCGTCCGTCGCAAACTTGTCGAACTCGAAGAGAAAGACCGTATCCGCAACTTCCAACCGCCCGTTGACGGAGCCGAAATAATGGCAACATTCGGACTGCCACCCTCTGCTATCGTGGGCGAGCTCAAAACGGAAATAAAAGACGCAATTCTCGACGGTATTATCCCAAACTCACACAACGAGGCTTTCGACTATCTGCTGAAAATAGCCAAAGTGCGAGGATTAGAGCCGATAAAATAATTTAGGCAAATCGTTATCGTTATCAGTCGCTTTTCTCACCAAAAGCCAAATCGCCTGCATCTCCCAATCCGGGAACAATGTATGCGTGTTCGTTTATATCGTTATCAATAGCAGCCACCCACAGTTTAATCTCTTGGGGCATAGTATTATTCAGATACTCGACCGCCGTTTTTGAGGCTATTGTACTTACTATATGCACACTTGCCGGAGCTCCTTTTTGCAAAAGAGCATGATAACACATCTCCATCGAACTGCCTGTAGCGAGCATAGGGTCAACTATTATGAGGGTCTTGTCCGTGAGGTCGGGCGACGAAATGTAATCTACACAAATATCAAAGTCATTTGCTGTACTGTACTTTCTATAAGCCGTAACAAAAGCATTTTGGGCTTTGTCGAAAATAGAC
>JBGXXV010000084.1:0-4492 GCA_041814825.1 Bacteroidota bacterium
AAAAAATGAGCCCAAACAAAGAATTTGCACTTAATGACAAAAATGGAATCTATCTGGACTATAAAAGAAATAAACGAAGACCAACACACACACATAACCCAACTATGCCAAACGCTTAACATCTCTTTGGAGTTATCTAAACTTTTGGTAATAAGAGGTGTAAAAACATTTGATGAGGCAAGATATTTTTTTCGTCCGTCATTAGACAATCTTCACGACCCTTTTTTGATGAAAGATATGTCACTTGCAGTCGATAGAGTAAACAAGGCATTACGCAAACAAGAGAAGATACTCGTCTATGGAGATTACGACGTCGATGGCACTACCGCTGTTTCGGTCGTTTACGGCTTTCTGAAACAATACACCAAAAACATACGTTACTATATACCCGACCGCTATACGGAGGGTTACGGTATTTCGTACAAGGGTATCGATTACGCTCGCGACAATGGCTTTACTCTCATAGTAGCACTCGACTGTGGCATTAAAGCAAACGACAAGATTGCATACGCTGCCGAGTACGGTATAGACTTTATTGTCGGCGACCACCACACACCGGGCGTTGAGTTGCCCAAGGCAGTAGCTGTATTGGACCCTCACCGAACCGATTGCTCTTACCCCTACTCGCACCTTTCGGGCTGTGGCGTAGGCTTTAAGTTGGTACAGGCTCTCTGTATATCGAACGGCATTAATATGGACGAGGCATATAAATATCTCGATTTGGTTGCCGTTAGTATTGCCTCCGATATTGTGCCTATTACGGGCGAAAATAGAATTTTGGCTGATTTCGGATTGAAAAAGCTAAACAAAAACCCGTCGGCAGGTCTTCGCTCTATCAAAGAGGTATGCGGAATAGCCGACAAGGTAGCTGACATATCGGATATTGTCTTTAAGATAGGTCCTCGCATCAACGCATCGGGGCGACTATACAGCGGTTCGGAGGCGGTACAACTGCTAACCTCAAACAACAATGAGGTATTGCAACAAAAATCTGCTGATATAGACAGCTACAACAGCGAACGCAAAGATATAGACAAAGCCACTACCGAAGAGGCAAAAAGACAGTTTGCCGAACAGCCCGACTACAAAGAAAAAAAATCGATTGTACTATACAATCCGTCGTGGAACAAAGGCATCGTCGGCATCGTTGCATCACGCATAGCGGAGGAGTTTTGTCGTCCTACCATAATACTTACCGACAGCGACGACGGCTTTGTTGCCGGCTCCGGCAGAAGCGTTGTCGGATTCGACCTCTACTCTGCTATCGACTCCTGTGCCGACCTGCTCGTCAATTTCGGAGGACACCCTTATGCTGCCGGTTTGACTATGAAGAAAGAGTCGTTATCCGAATTTATCGAACGTTTTGATAGCTTTGTAAACCGCACCATTCTACCCAAGCAACTTATACCGCAAATAGATATAGACATAGAGATAGATTTCCGAAACATAACACCCAAATTTATCCGTATCCTAAAACAGTTTGCTCCGTTCGGTCCGCAAAATATGCGACCTCTCTTTTGCACTCGCCGTTTGGGCGATTTTCGTTCGCAAAGCCGACTTATAGGCAAAGATAATACACACGCCAAACTTGTACTAACGCAAGATAACGAAATATTTTTCGATGGAGTTGCGTTCTGTTCGGGATATATGAGACACTACGATATGGGACAGATAGTGCGACATCTAAAAGTTGGCGGAGAGATAGATATATGTTATACGATAGAAGAAAATGTATTTAACAACGTCGTTTTCAATCAGTTGATGATACGAGATATAAAATTTTCAGAAAAATAATTAAATAATTGTTCTTTGTAAATAAAAAAAATAGTTACCTTTGGAATCCGAAACGATTTCGCTTGTACCAATATATATGTATATGATAATTAATGACGTAATGAGTAATATGTGTTGTTCTTTTATTGCAAATTAACAAACTCTTTTAATATGTAAACCTCTATTTACTGTTAAAAGAGTTTTTTATCATAATAAAAACAAACTTAATATACTTAAAATTTTTATTGAATATGGACAATTCATTTTTCAGCAAATTTACCCCCAAAGAGCCTAAGTTTTTCCCGATGTTGGAGAGTTTGGCAGAAGTATCAAGCAAATCAGCCGTACAGTTGATTAGCTGTGTGGAAAACAACAATCCCGAAATACATCAGCGTATAAGGGATTTGGAACACGATGGCGACCGCATAATAGAACAGATATATTATGAGCTGAACGACACGTTTATAACTCCTTTCGACCGCGAAGACATCAACAATTTGGCAAACGGTCTCGATGATGTTACCGACCAAATATATGGTTGTGCCAAACGTATTACTTTCTACAAACCAAAACAGATACCACAGTCTGCTATGCAGATAGCCGAAATGGTAAAAGAGGGTACCGAGTTTATGCTAAAAGCAGTGCAAGGACTTAGCTCTTTGAAAAAGCGTGCGAGCGAAATAGAGCAATATTGCAACAAACTACACGAAATAGAGAGCAAAGCCGACGAAGTGTTTCAAAACTTTACCATCGAGCTTTTTGCAAACGGCACCGACGCCATAGAAGTGCTCAAACTGAAAGAGATTGTCAATGTACTCGAAGGCATTACCGACGAGATAGACCACATCGGCAAGACTATCAAGATGATTATCGTAAAATATTCATAACAAGTATTTTTCTCGCAAAAAAAGTAATAAAAATCAAATTATGGAATTGTTAGTAACAATTATAATACTTGCTCTCGTATTCGATTTTATCAACGGTTTTCACGATGCGGCAAACTCCATTGCTACTATCGTATCCACGCGTGTTCTCACTCCGTTTCAGGCAGTGTTGTGGGCTGCGTTTTTCAATTTTGTGGCTTTTTTTATATCCAAATATATCATAGGAGAGTTTGGTATAGCCAATACCGTATCTAAAACCGTTATGGAGGAGTATCTGTCGGGCGAAATCGCCATGAAAGTAATACTTGCAGGCATTATCGCTGCCATTGTCTGGAATCTCCTTACTTGGTGGCTTGGCATACCTTCGTCGTCATCGCATACGCTTATAGGCGGTTTTGCCGGAGCTGCTATCTCGGCTTGGGGCTGGGGTGCCGTTCATGGTGCGGTGGTGCTTAAAATAGCTGCTTTTATATTCGTCGCTCCGTTTGTAGGTATGTTTGTATCTATGATATTAACTATCATTACCGAGCATCTCTGTAAAAAAGCCAATCCGCATAAGGCAAACAATTGGTTCAAAAAACTTCAACTTGTCTCCTCTGCTCTGTTCAGTATAGGACACGGTATGAACGACTCACAAAAAGTAATGGGTATTATTGCCGCAGCAATGATTGCCGCTCATTCGCTCGGCTTGGCAGGCGGCATCAACTCTATCAACGACCTCCCGACTTGGGTACCAATCACCTGTTTTACGGTCATCTCTATCGGTACAATGAGCGGAGGTTGGCGTATCGTAAAGACTATGGGTACAAAGATTACCAAGGTAACGCCTTTCGAGGGTGTTGTAGCCGAAACAGCCGGTGCTCTTACCCTCTATATGACAGAGATTGTAAAAATACCCGTATCTACCACACACACTATCACAGGTGCTATTATAGGTGTAGGTGCTACCAAACGTCTTTCGGCTGTTCGCTGGGGCGTAACCCAGAGTCTGCTTGTGGCATGGATATTGACCATTCCCGTTAGTGCTCTTCTGGCAGCTATTGTTTTTCAGATAGTCAATTTATTTTAATTGACAATATTACTATGAATAAGATTCTAAAAAAGATAGAGTTTTCCTCCGTTGTAACGTGCTTTGTGGTAGATGCGCCGGCAGTTGCCAATTCGTGCAAGGCAGGACACTTTGTAATAGTACGTACAGGCGAAAAGGGCGAACGCATACCGCTTACCATCGCCAATAGTGATAAGGCTACAGGCACTATATGGCTCATAATACAGCGTGCCGGAGTATCTACAAATAAACTGTGCGACCTCAACGAAGGCGACTATATAACCGACCTGGTAGGACCTCTGGGCAAATCGACCGAAGTAAAAAATTTTGGCACCGTAGTTTGTGCTTGCGGAGGTGTCGGAGCAGCTCCGATGTTGCCCATTGCAAAGGCTTTAAAGAATGCGGGCAACCGAATAATAGTGATACTGGCAGCTCGTAATAAAGAGTTGATAATACTCGAAGAGCAGTTTCGTGAGTTTGCCGACGAGGTGGAGATATATACCGACGACGGTTCGTATGGCATCAAAGGTTTGGTAACCAATGGCGTTGAGGCTATAATCAAACGCGAAAAAGTCGATAAGGTAGAGGCAATCGGTCCGGCAATAATGATGAAGTTCGTTTCGCTTCTAACCAAAAGATACGATATACCGACTGAGGTGTCGCTAAATACGATAATGGTTGATGGTACGGGTATGTGCGGTGCCTGCCGTATCACTATCGACGGGCAAACCAAATTTGTCTGTGTCGATGGACCCGAATTTGACGGACACAAAGTCGATTTCGACGA
>JBGXXV010000085.1:0-2870 GCA_041814825.1 Bacteroidota bacterium
ACATCGAGCCATTACGATTGGGCAATTAAGAAAATCAAAAAACACAAATAATTTCAGTATGAAATATTTATGTAAGTGATTTAAATATAATTGCCGAAATCAAAATTTATACTTAACTTTGCTCAAAAATTTTAGGGATTACCCCCTTAAAGTTATCTTGAACCTAAAAATATATTAGACAACGACCAATATGATAAATAAAGCAGAAATAAAAATATGTATTTGGCAGTGGCTTGCAAACTATCGTCCCGATATGTTGGAGGGCGGAAGGCGAGACAACGAGTTGGAAGAGTTGCTCTACAAAAGTGTAGTATCGGAGCTGATAAATGATTCTTTTGTCAATTTTAACAGCGAGCAGGATATATTGAACTCTGAATCGAGTGTTGTTGTTAGTTATATAAACTCGGTTTTATCGTCAAACTATGCATATTCTATCTATTCTATTGTTGATAGCGTATGGAGTGAGGTGTATCCTGATAGTTATGCGGTAAGAAGCAGGTTGGGTATACTCCAGACTGAAATAATTGCTTATGTTTTATACTACGAACGCAAAGGAATCACCATCGACAATATTTTGGATAGTCCAATGGAAGACGGATTAGCCAGAATGGAGGCAGCCGATAATGGAATACAATATTTTTCGGAGGAACAGTTTCGTCAGATTGTAGCAATGGATATTTTAAAAGACGAAGATGCACATTGATTTTAAATAGTTGTATGAGTTTGAATAAAAAAATACTCTTGCACAATTTATTGAGGGAAAACTGTAGAAATACGTGAAACGTACAAATAAAATAGAGCTTCTCGCTCCTGCCCGAAACGCCGATTATGGCATAGAGGCAATACTGCATGGTGCCGATGCCGTCTATATAGGAGCACCGATGTATGGAGCCAGAGCTTCCGTAGGCAATGGCGTAGAAGATATAGCGAGGCTTACTCGTTTTGCCCACCAATACCACGCCTGTGTCTATGTGGCTATGAATACTATCCTCGAAGACAAAGATTTAGCTCAAGCCGAACAGCTTATATATGAATTGTACGAAGCAGGAGTCGATGCTATAATTATTCAGGATATGGGTATATTGCAACTCTCGTTGCCGCCTATTGCTCTGCACGCAAGCACTCAGATGGACAACCGCACGGCAGACAAAGCCTTGTTTTTGGAGCGAGCAGGGTTTTCGCAGATAGTGTTGGCTCGCGAGCTTACAATTAATGAAATAGCCGAAATAGCGGGCAAAGTTACAGTGCCACTCGAAGTTTTTGTGCATGGAGCGTTGTGTGTCTCGTACAGCGGACAGTGTTACCTTAGTAATGCCCTTACGGGGCGTAGTGCCAACCGCGGCACTTGTTCGCAACCCTGCCGTTTGCCATACAATATAGTCGATAGCGAGGGTAGGACAGTAGCCAAAAACAGACATGCTCTTTCGATGAAAGACCTTAACCGAATAGAGCATATCGAGGCGTTGATGGACGTTGGAGTAAGGTCGTTCAAGATAGAGGGCAGGCTCAAAGATTTGTCGTATCTAAAAAATACGGTGTCGCTCTACCGTTGTCGGATTGACGAGATACTAAGCCGTCGACCCGAATATGAGCGTGCTTCGGTAGGGTATAGCAATGTCTATTTCACTCCGGACTTGCAAAAAACATTCAATCGTGGTTTTACAGACTATTTCCTGCACGGACGGAAAGATAGCGTATGGTCGGTAGATACGCCAAAGTCGATTGGCGAAGAGGTAGGCTTTGTCCTCGATGTTACACCAAAATATATTACCGTTTCGCTCAAAACCTCACTCAACAATGGCGATGGGCTATGCTATCTCAACAGCCGTGGCGAACTCGAAGGCATACACGTCAATCGGGCAGATGGCAACCGTATTTTCCCGCTATCTATGCCCAATATCAAAAAGGGGACACAGGTGTTTCGTAATAGCGACCACGCATTTGAAAAGCTGTTGGCGAAAAAGACAGCCGAACGTCGGATAACTTCGTTCATAGACCTATACGATACGCCCGACGGTTTTCGCCTTGTAATAACCGACGAGGTAGGATACAGTTACGAAATAGTACACAATATCGAAAAAGAGCTTGCCCAAAAAGAACAGACCGATAGTATTGTGGCTAACCTTAGCAAAACAGGTCAGACCATATTTACCGTTGCCGATGTGCGTTTGTATTTAAGCCAAGATTGGTTTATCCCTGCATCGTTGCTCTCGCAATGGAGGAGACAGCTTACAGATGGGTTACTTGACGAACGCCTTAGAAATCATCCTCGTCGGGAGGTTCATCATACGCCTACTACTCACGCTTTCCCAACGCCGAGGCTTACATATCTCGGCAATGTCGCCAATAGTAAGGCTCGCACATTTTATGCTCAACACCATACCGAAGTATTACAGCCTGCCTTTGAGCTAAAACCACAGGTTGACGTCCCGTTGATGTTTGCCCGCCACTGTATCAAGCATTCGATAGGTTGGTGTCCAAAAGAACAAAAGACAAATCATCGGTACAAAGAGCCGTTTTTTCTTATTCACGAATCTGCTCGCCTACGCCTTGAATTCGATTGTAAGGCGTGCGAAATGAGAGTTTATAAGGCGTGAATTACGGTTAAGTCGTTGTAAGTTTATGATATTGTGTTTGTATTGCCTATTATCACAATTAAGATAGTAAATTATTAGTGTCCGATAAAAGTTTTTTGAAAAAATTTAGGTTGATAACTTTTGAATTTCAGTTTTTTGTTTGCAAAATTTCATTACTGTACAATATATTATCAATCGTACCAAAGCTCCAATCACGTTTTCTTCTCTCTTAGGTTGGGGCTATCCGCCCCAAACCCCGACTTACCTTTTTTCTTACAAAGAAAAAACGTAAGC
>JBGXXV010000086.1:0-23079 GCA_041814825.1 Bacteroidota bacterium
AACACCGAAGATGAGCATTACGAGCAAAGCTACCGCTTTTACATCGATAAAATGTTGGAAGCCGCTTGCCACGAAAATGTTTTTTCGGATTATGGAATGTAACCCAAACGAAAAACTTTTTACTTTTTCTCTCTAAAAAAGTAAAAAAATAGAATATTTAATTTATCTTGAACCAATTTATAGTATTTTTGTGAGAAAAATCGAACGATATTATGTTTTGGGAGGAAAAAATTCGTGAGTTTTTTATGCCTGTCAATTTCAATAAAGGTGATTTTATTTTGCTGACAGGCAAAGTAGAACATTTTTTGTACTATATAGAGTGTGGTATTGTAAGGTATTTTTACTATGATGCTCCGAAAGACAAAGAAATAACAGTTGATTTTGCGTTTTCCGAACAATTTTGCCTTTCGTATGCTTCTTTCGTAAAACAAACCTCTTCGGTTATACAAATGCAAGCCCTTACCGACATAAAAGCCTATAAAATAGGACGCTCCCAATTGGAACAACTGATGAATAACATAGAGTTTGTACAAATAAAAGCCAATATTTTGGAAAAACTTTTTTTGGAAAAGAGCGAACGAGAACTCCGTTTGCTGACCCAAACTCCCGAAGAAAATTATCTGTTTTTGTTACAAAAAGAACCCGTTTTAATGCAAAATGTACCCTTGAAATACATCGCTTCATACATTGGGATTACTCCTCAAGCCCTTAGTAGAATTCGCAAACGCATCGTTTTATGAATCCACACAATCGAAATTAACCCAAGTTCATTTTCTTTGATTGCTTTTAGGTTACCTTTGTGATAGATTTTTAATTGAGTTAAAGTGAAAGCTAAGTTTTTAATAATCAGTCTATTAATTCTTTGTCTTATGGATACAGAAGCACAAAATTCGGATTTTTTTAAAATGGTTTCGTATGCTACCAAAGCTCCGTCGGGGCACAATACGCAACCTTGGCTTTTTGAGTTATATGACGACAAAATCGTTATTTCGCCCGATTTTACCAAAGCACTCCCTGTTGTAGATGCCGATAATAGGGAATTGTTTATGAGTTTGGGGTGTGCTGCCGAAAATCTTTGCTTGGCGGCATCTGCTTTACAGTACGACACAGAGGTAAAGGTAGATAGTATCGGAAACATATCGGTTCGGTTGCGAAAATCAATCCACATTACGCCCGATGTACTATTTGAGCAAATAGAAAAACGACAAACCAATCGGGCAGAATACGACAGCAAGCCAATACCCGAAGAAATTATCGACAGAATATTACAACAAGTCCAAACCTCCGAGAACAAAATTTATGCTTGGGCAAAGAATACGAGTGAATTTAAGCAACTTACCCATTTTGTGTTGCAAGGCAATATCTTGCAGATGAACGATAATGCCTTTAAAAAAGAACTTCTCTCGTGGATACGCTTTAACAAAAAGCATTCTGAAATCACTAACGATGGGATAAGTTACGCCGTAATGGGAGCTCCTAATCTTCCTAAACCGATTACCGAATTTTTCGTAAAATCAGCTCTCAATGCTAAATCTCAGAACAAGACCGACCTCAAAAAAATAAATTCGTCATCGCATCTATTATTGCTTACCAGTCAAGAAAATAATATCGCTTCTTGGGTAACCACAGGTAGAGTCTTACAATGCCTCCTTTTGCTCCTTGCTCAAAACAATATTGTCGTAGCCTACCTAAATCAGCCTTGTGAGGATAGAAAACTCAGTACGGAAATGCAAACAATATTACCCATCAACGGTCAAATACCGCAAATACTGCTCCGCATCGGCTATGCCAAAACAATGCCATATTCGAAACGAAAAGCAATATCGGAAGTAATAAAAAAATAATTTTGCGTGTATTGTAAAATGCTTAATATCAGGGCGTAATAATTCAAGAAAACTGTATTAATTCTTCCCGATAAAACTTTGCTGATTTCGCCGACATTCGGAGCGATATCTCTGCCGATATATTTAGCTATCAATGGCATCAAAGTTTCAGTCACGTTTTCTTTTAGTTTAGGTTGGGGCAAACATTTCCAAATTTTTTGCTGTTGCGGAATCCGGGTTAAAATAGGCTTGTAACAATAGTCAGACGATTTTGATTGAGTCGCTGTCTAAACCTATCTCTAAAACATAGAAAAGGGTTCTGTTTTTAAACATTTTAGAACAGAACCCTCAAAAATACTCGAATGACAATGGCGTTTTTTTATATCAAAAAAAACGTTGGGGCACACTATTGTGCCGAAGTCTTTTGTTCAACAGGCGAAATAGACCATCAGTCCCGTCAGGATAATATAGCCGATGGCGTACGGAAGAGCGCTGCGAAGTATCTCTCCGTCTTTGCCCGGCATATTGCACGAAGCCGTTGCGATGGCAATACTCTGGGGCGAAATAATCTTACCGCCGGTTGCTCCTGCCGTATTGGCACTGACCAACCAGTTGGGGTCGGGATACGACAACTGAGATGCTACGTTGGCTTGTAATTTGCCGAACAAAATATTTGATGACGTATCGCTACCTGTAACAAACGTACCTATGGCTCCAATCAGAGGCACAAACAACGGGTAGTAATCGCCGGTGGCAGCGACAAGAGCCGAGGCAATTACTCCAATCATTCCCGCATAGTTCATTACCGATGCGATGGAAACAAGGCTTATGATGGTAACAACCGTTTTGTTCAGATTTTTCACCGTTTTGGCGAGCACCACAAACAGCCTCTTCACCGAGACACCCTGTATCATTCCCCCGATAAACGTACCGAGGAAAAGCATCAACCCGGCATTCGATATCCAGCCAAACGAGAAATATTTACCTTCGGCATAGATGGGCAGATGAACATGGCTCACAAGATGCGAGCGAAGAAACTCATTGACAGGCTTTACTAACGGTCCGCCTATAACAATAAAGAATAAAATGAACCCGTAAACGCTCCACGCTCGTAAAGCTCGCGATAAGGAGATGCGTTCTTCGCCCGTCGAAGCTTTGTCGGGCTTATGTCCTCCGGCAAATAGACGTGCATAGACAACGATTGCCAAAATGGCTGCCACACTTCCGAGTATGGCCGGTGTCTCTGCTCCCAAATATCGGGCACAGGCATATTGCACTACCAGCGAAATACCGCCTACCCATAGAGATAGCAGTATATGTTTGACAATCTTCTTGGGCGAACGGTCGGTAAGTGTAAGGATAGTGAACGGAATAAGTATCATCAGAGGCGATAGCTGTATTACCACCTTAGAGGCAATGTCGCAAACGGCTTCGGGTGTTGCACTGCCCGAAAGAGCCACCTCATTGGCTAACGTTATTACAGGTACGCCTACGGCACCGAACCCCGTCGGTACACTATTGGCTATAAGCGAAACTAATGCACTGAATCCGGGTTTGAAGCCCAAACCTATTAGGATAGCAGCGGGAATGGCAACGGCTGTTCCGAAACCTGCCATACCTTCCAAAAGTCCACCGAAGCCCCACACGAGCAGGAGTACGATGATTCCGCTATCGTTGGTCAGCGAGGTGAACTGTTTTTTGATGACCTCAATCTCGCCGCTTTCAAGCAGTGTATTGTAGCTGTAAATAGCCATCAAAATGATGATTAAGATAGGAAAAGTGGCTTTCAGAATACCCTCTAAAAACGCCCACAGTACCCCTGTCTGAGTATAACTCTCCGGAGCAAATCCGAGCGTGGGAGCAGCCAGCCATGCTATCAGCAATGTTGCTATAAGTGTAATGAATGCACTTTTGTGTCCTGCCATTTTTACGCCGAGCATAAGAACGAACAGTAGCAAAATCGGGAAAACTGATAATAAGATATTCATAATCTTTTCATTTGATAAGGTTAATAAATGTTTTGATTAAATAAGTAATACCGCAACCTGACGCGGACCGTGTGCTCCCATAACGAGCGACTGTTCGATGTCGGCTGTCTTAGACGGACCCGACATAAAACCTCTGAACTCTGCCGAATGTTCGTTAGGTACACGTCGGTAGGCATCGTGCATAGTATCGACGAGTTGATTTTTCGGAAGTAACATCAGCAACGATTCCGAAATGAAATAGATGGAGCGTTGCAAATATTCCTGCTCAAAATATACTGCTGCGTTTTCGCATACGCCGAAGATACCGCGACAAATTACCAAATCGGTGCCGTTCAGTTCGGCAGGTGTTTCGATATGGTCGGGGTTGTATGTGGCACACGTTACCTCCGGCAGGTTACACGCTATGCGAGAGGCATCGGGAAACAGACGCCGTACGGCGTCGTCTATCGTTTCGCCTTCTCCGAGTACCTCCGCACGACCGCCCACTGCGGCTGATATTTCGATAAACTGTTTGAGTTTGTCGGGGTAAACAACGTGAGAGATTTTCAATTCGGGACGCGGAAAACGCTCCTTGATATTTTCTCTCAAACTATGAATTATAAAATCTTTGCTGTTCATTTTCGATACTTGTTTTTAGTTGTTTTTACTTTGATGATTTTTCTTCCACCACGCCTCGAACGACTGCTTGGCAAAGCGAGGCAGTTCTCTCTCTTTGCCCCAAGCGTTTAGTCTGTTGTAAAGGAGAAAACGTGGCATTTTATTGACAATAGGAGCCATTTTCAGAGCAGAGTGGAATAGATATGGGCGTTCCATAAGGAATTGCATTCCTTTGCTCATCAGCTTTTTCTCCGAATTGGCTTGTCCGAATCCGTCGAGTTTCTGTCGCCATACATAAATTTGTTCGCCGAGATCTACCATAGCCGGACAGACATTAGAACACGACAGACAGAGTGAACAGGCAGAGACGTTTCCGCTGTGTTTCTGCGGATTATTAAGCATTCCGAGATTGATACCGATAGGACCGGGTATAAAATACGAATAGGAATATCCGCCGCTACGACGATATACGGGACAGGTATTCATACATGCTCCGCAACGTATGCAGTTCATGCTATTGCGATGTTGAGCCATACCCAAAATCTTGCTGCGTCCGTTATCTACAATGATAAAGTGCTGTTCGCCTCCCTTACGCGGACGTCCTAAATGTGAGGTGTATGTCGTGATGGGTTGCCCTGTGGCCGAACGTGCAAGCAGGCGTGTGAATATACCCAGCGAATCGAGGTCGGGTATTATTTTATCAATCCCGAAAGCGCTGATATTAAGTTTCTGGCACGACATTCCCATATCGGCATTTCCTTCGTTTGTACAAACAATGACTTCGCCTGTTGAGGCTACTGCAAAATTACCGCCTGTCATACCTGCATCGGCATTCAGAAAGTCTTGACGAAGTGCCTTGCGTGCCTGATGGGTCAGATAGGTGGGGTCGGAATTTCCTTTTTCGCTACCCAATTTCTCTTCGAACAATTTGCCGACAATCTCACGTTTGAGGTGGATAGCAGGCATAACTATATGACTCGGATTGGCATCTAACAGTTGAAGAATACGTTCGCCCAAATCGCTTTCTATAACTTCGTAACCCTTTTCTATCAGATATGGGTTCAGATGACACTCTTCCGAAAGCATCGATTTACTTTTTACCAGTTTGCGGACACCATGGTCGCGGAGAATTCCCTCAATAATGGTGCGATACTCTTCGGCATCTTTGGCATAATGCACATAACAACCGTTGGCTGTTGCATTTTTTTCAAATTCCTCGATTAGCTCCGGCAGATGCGAATTGCTGTATTGTTTGATATCACGTACGGCATATCTGAGCTCTTCCCACTCCGGGATAGCGTGTGAGAGACGGTCGCGTTTCGAGCGAACCATATATAACGTTTTGTCGTGCCATTCGGCATTTTCTTTGTCGGATAAAAAGGCTTTGGCAGCCTTGGAATGTGTAGTACTCATAGTTGTGCGGATAAAATTTCTAAATAATGAATTGTACGAATAGGGAGACGGTCGCGTTCGATAGCGCCTTCCATGTGCATCAGACAGGAGCTGTCGGCTCCGGTAATATATTCGGCTCCGGTAGCCATGTGGTCTTTTACTTTGTCGCGTCCCATACAGGCAGACACTTCGGGCTCTTCCACGGCAAACATTCCGCCGAAGCCGCAACACTCGTCGATACGTTCGGGTTCTACTACTGTGATACCCGAAACCCTCTCAAGCAAAGAGCGAATCTTGTTGTAGTAGGGGATTGTCAACTCCGAAGCAGACGAGAGATGAAGTTCACGTACGCCATGACAACTGTTGTGCAGACTGACCTTGTGAGGAAAATGAGAGGCGAAACGTTCGGGTTTGACCACATCGTGAAGGAACTCGGTAATGTCGTAAATACGGTTGCTTGTCCGGCAGACGTGTACCCCATATTCGGAGAGAATACGAGGGTGGTTTTCTTTGACAAAAGCCACACAACTTGCCGACGGACCTACAATGTAGGTGTAGTCTTCGAACAATTGTTCGAAGCGTTTTGCCAATGTTAGCGAATCTTTTTCAAAACCTGCATTAGCCATCGGCTGTCCGCAGCAGGTTTGCCCCAAGGGATAATCTACCTCTATCCCGAGACTTGTCAGCAGTTTGTAACATGCTATACCGATGTGCGGATAGACGGCATTGACATAACAGGGAATAAATAATCCTACTTTCATAATCTTGTAATTTTTTGTTGTCTTAATAAATAATTGAATTATAACTTTTCAATTCAAAATACTCTTGCATATTTACTCCTGCTCGACCGACAGTTTCAAAGTGGTTATAACAAATTGATTCTTATCGGTCATAAACATTCGTACACAAAAGTATCAGAATCCAAAGATATAAATAATTCGGAATATTGTGTAATAAAAATGTTTTTTTTTAAACAGACAACTACAAGTTAGAAAAAATAATATAATCCAAATAAAAAACAAATAACCCTACTCGTGGTAAGTAGGGCAATGTTTGCGGTGTATGCGGGAATATTGTCGGAGGTATCGACGAATATTATCAAGACGTTAAGTTGAGTCAATAGCGAAAAATAGTCATAATGCCTCCGATATAACACCGTGTGGCTATAACAAAACGTCTAACCGCACTTAACCTCAACAGGGTCGCCCAGATGTTTGGGCTGTTTGTCTATGGCTAAGTCGATAAAGAGTTTTACGCGGGCAAATCGCTCTCGTAATTTGGTTTTAAACCCGTTGTACATATCCACATCTTGGGCGTTGTAACCTACCGCTTCGAGCGATTTTTGTCTTGCTATGAATATGGCTCGCCTGTTGTGAAACTCTTGCGATATTACCGTGAAACTTTTTTGTCCGAATACTTTGTATATTCTAATTATTGAGTCGTAGGTTCGCAGACCGGCATAGTCCAAATATATTCTCTCTTCCGGTATGCCGTGTCGTATCAAGTCGTTTTTCATATCCAACGGCTCGTTGTAATCCTTGCGGCTATTGTCGCCACTTATCACTATACATTCTATCTTTCCTCTTTTGTAAAGCTCTGCCGTGGCCAATACCCTATTGGTAAAATATTGGTTGGGTTTGCCCGATTTCAGGTATTTGGACGTACCCAGTACTATACCTACTCTGTTGGGAGGGATATCGTCTATGTTGTTGAAAACGAATTTGTCGGTGGCTGTATTGATGGCATAATCGGCAACTACAATCATAGCCACTGCAAGGCAAAATAGTGAAGCCAATATCCATTTATATCGGCGTTTGAGTACAATCAGCATCTGCCGTATGCCTATCCGTTTGTTTTTCATAAAACTATACATTGTATGGGGAAATTTTTTGTTGTTTGCAAAGATAATAAAAAAAAACAGTATTGCAAACCAAATGGTTGTTAAAATAGGGTTGAAGAAATGGCTCTACGAACCGTTCGATAGGAGACGCTACTTACAATCGGTTCAGAATATGAGAACCAACAAGTGCGTTTAATGTCAAAAATTGTTTAGGCCACTATTGAGTTTGTTGGCAAAGACAATAATAAATTAATTGTGAGGGCAAACAATAGATTGGTGGTTTCGACAAAAATAATTAATTTTGCACAATACCGTTTTTCAGTTATATTAAAAAATAAATATTAAGTTATAGACAAATAAAAAATTAATATGTCTTTTAAAAAAATAGGAGTTATCGCTGTTGTACTGTTTGCCGTCGGGATACTTGTAGTTACGATGTGTATTAAAGACAGCTCGAAAGATGGTGTTTGTAAAGCGGTTATAGTTACGATAGACGACAACGAACAATATAGTTTTATAAAAGAGAAAGAGGTATTACAGGTATTAAACAACAGCGGACTAAATCCTGTAAATAAGCATATTAAGAACATTAAGTTGGATAAGATAAGAGGCGTAATAGAGAAGATGCCATATACAAGGCGAGCAGAATGCTATTTGACAAAGTCCGGTAATCTAAACATTGACATAACACAGCGACAACCGATTTTCAAAGTGGTTAATACGGAGAGCTATTTTGTCGATAGCGAACGTGTGATGGTCGAATGCCCAATTGTTTTCGATGCCTATTTGCCATTGGTAAGCGGGAGGGTTACCCGAACTTTTGCACAGAACGAACTGTTTGATTTTGTGGCTTATATAGAAAAAGACAAGTTTTTATCGAACCTTATTCAGCAGATTTATATCGACCAATACCAAGAGGTAGAGCTAATATCTATAATCGGTAATCAAAAAATCAGAGTTGGGAAACTCGCAAAAACGGACAACCGATACGATTTCGAAAAAAGACTCAATAGACTGAAAACTTTTTATCTGTCGGGAGCACTCGACAGACTTGGCTGGGACAAATACTCTACTATCGATTTAAGGTTCGACAAGCAGATTGTTTGCCGAAAAATCGTAAGATAAATTATTGCTTTGAACAACAAACCATTTTAATAAATATATATTCATTCTAATCTATGGATAAAAAAATAATTGCAGCTGTTGATTTTGGAAACAACAAACTCTCTATTGCCGTGGCATACAAAGACCGCGATAATAACATTGAGTTGATAGATTATACACAGAAAGAACTTCGGAAATTAACAACAAACGGAATTATCCAAAACCCAAACAATATTCTAACAGAGATAAATAGCTGTCTGCAACAGATAGAAAATGTGAATAATATCAAGATAGGAGCATATTGCTTTGGTTTAGAGCCATATACGCTACGTAGTAAAGTGCAGTCGGTTTCTTGTCGGTACAATGGCAATATTGTAGAGAGTATCAAGCAGCTCGAAAGCGAAGTCGAACGGAGTGAGGTTGCCGATAATCGAAAAGTACTGATTTCGGAGATGTTATCTACCAAACAGGGAGCTAATATACAAGGTGATTTTTTGGTTGTCTCTACAACAGACGATGTAAAAAGACAAATAGAAAAGGTAATAAACAATTTTTCTACCGAACGCAAGGTACAATTCAAACTCTCGCCTATGGTAGAAGCAGGCGTTTTTCTATCTGATACTCAAAAGCAAGAAGGCTCTCTATTTATCGACTTTGGTGCAGATGTTACTTCTTTTGCCGTTTACCGAGATGGTGTACCGTGTTTGGTGGCAGTATTGCCTATTGGAGGACAGCATATTACGCAAGATATTGCTGTTAGGTTCGGTCTTGATTTTAATATAGCCGAACTTTTTAAGATAGAGTATGGTATTGCAGCCACCGAATTTGTTGCCGAAGAGAAACGCTATTCTGTCCAACAGACCACTATGCTATCTTTGACGGAGGTTGTCCAAACTATCGAGGCTCGCCAATGCGAAATCATTGATTTTATAATGGGCGAAATAGACAGACAAGGGTTTGGCTCTCACTACAAGTCTATTGTGATTGCGGGTGGAGCATCAAACCTCAGGTTTTTGCCCGAATTGCTCCAAAAGCAGACCGATAAGCAGGTAATAAAGCTCGAAACAAACACTTTGCGGAAAGGTGTCGATAAAACACTTGACAACACGCTTCTGTTAGCTCTACTCCAATACATTAACGACGATTGCAGAGCTATAGAGAAAGAAAAGCCATCTGTAAATCTCAATACCTCATCTGCACAAAAGCCACCCACTAAACCTACCAAGACAAAGAAAAATAGTATTTGGGCTAAACTTGGCGGTATGGCAGATATGTTCAACGAAGAAAACGAAAAGCCGATTTCTTAGACAGGATAATCCTATTTTTTATTAATGAAAAAATAATCTTTCGAACAAGTATGACAGCACAAGATTTTTTGAACGACAAGACTTTTGAAAACCTCAATTATAAAATGACCACAAAACACAATATCATAAAAGTAATCGGAGTTGGTGGCGGTGGTTGTAACGCTGTTGCCAATATGTATAACGAGAAGGTAGAAGGCGTAACCTTCGTAGTATGCAACACAGACGACCAAGCATTGCAAAACTCGCCCATACCCAACCAAATACTTATGGGAGAAGGCGGATTGGGAGCAGGCAATGACCCCGAAAAAGCTCGGTTGGCAGCCGAAAGCTCATTGGAGCAGATAGAAGAAATGCTTATCGACAATCCCGACGGCTCTACCAACAAAGACGGCAGCCCCAAGATAAACACCAAAATGGCGTTTATCACCGCAGGAATGGGAGGCGGCACAGGTACGGGTGCGGCTCCTGTTATAGCCGAGCTGTGCCATAGACTTGGCATACTCACGGTGGGTATAGTTACTATTCCGTTCGATTTCGAACCACCCAAAAAGATGCGTCAAGCCTTGGAGGGTATTGCCAAGATGAGCCCTTATCTCGACTCGCTCCTGGTAATACGCAACGACCAGATACCTGTTATATTCCCAGACCACAAGTTTTCTTCGTTTATGCGGCTCGCCGATGCGGTTTTGGCAAGTGCCGCCACAAGTATTGTGGAGATAATTACCAAGAACGGTTATATCAATGTCGATTTTGCTGATGTTTATACCACCTTAAAGCATGGAGGACGCACCATTATGAATTTCGGACAAGCCTCCGGCGAAAACCGTGTTACGAAAGCCATACACGAGGCAATGAATACGCCTCTGTTATTCGAATACGATGTGAAAAAAACACGAAAAGTACTTCTCGCCATATACACTTCTTCAACAAACGAAATAAAAGGAATAGAGACAAACGAAATCAAAGAGTTTATGAAAACGCTCGACGATGAGATTGATTTTATCTGGGGCGCTTTCTTTGACGATACTTTGGGCGATGAGGTGAAAATCACGCTATTGGCTACCTGCTCCGACGAAAGTGTGGTGCCTCACGAAATAGAAGTTCTGAATACCAATACTACTGACAATAATATCGCCGACAACAATGACAAAGCAATATCGTTGGAAGACTTAGATGACGAAACGTTATTGAACCATATTCAAACCGTGCCTACATATACAAGGGTATGATTTTTTTGTTTGCAAAAAACTAATCAAGTGTTGTATGTCAATTTTTTTGCTTACATTTGCATTAGTTTTATCCTTGGTTCTCTTTTATAAAAATGCGGATAAAATATAAATTGAAAATTAATAACTTAAAAACACAAAAAAGTTTAGTAAAATGAAAACAAAAATTAGTTTATTAGCTATAGTAATAGCAGGGTTTATTGTCTTAGGGGCTTGTAACAACTCAAATTCATCGGGAGGCTCTTCGTCTTCGCCGGCTTACACTTCCGGACAGTCATTTGGCAGTTCGATACTTGGGCTTTATTCGATATACAAACAGAGTGGTAATATCGACTTTTCGAACCCTGCTACGTTGTTGCAGTTGGCACAGTTGTCCACATCTGTGGCTACCATCAAACAAAATATCAACAACAAAGATTTTTATGGAAGTTTTGTACAGGGAGCAATACTCGGTTCTCAACAAAATATTACACAAAATAATGTAGGCAATATCATTAATAGTTTGACCGGAGTTGATTTTGGCAATATTGCCGAAACAATATCAGGCTCAGGCGAACTATCCGGCAATACTATTACTAATGTATCAAATACTCTTAATTCGGTATTCGGAATGCTTGGTAAATAATATTTACATATAAAAAAATAAGAAAAAAATGAAAGTAATAAGCAAATTCTTGGGGCTGTCGTTGGTTTTGGCTATTGCCCTTGGTTCGTGTGGCAAAGCTATCAACGACGAATTGAAAAAAGAGATAGAGTCTATCAAAAGCCAGTGTCCTATTGATTATGGGCAAGGCGTAGTGATGACCGATATTAATTTTTATGACAAAGAAAAGATGTTGGAGTATATCTTTTCGATCGAAGGTGTAGAGACTCTCGACGATGCTCAGAAAGCCGAAATCAGACAATCTCTTATCCAAGAGTTGAACAATAGCGAGGAGTCTTTCCTATCTACTCTTTCTCTAAAAATGATTCTCAAACAGGGTTATAGTCTTCGTTATATCTATACGGATACAAACAACAATACGCTGACCGAAATCATTGTTACCGAAAAAGATTTGTCTTGAAAGTAGCGTTTTTCACATAAAAAATATGAGGCTGTTTATAATCGGAACAGCCTCATATTTTTATATTATCGACAAAAATTTAAGCTTTTACTCTGCCTACATACGAACCGTCTCTTGTGTCTATTTCGATAGTTTCTCCTTCGTTGATAAACAAAGGTACACGTACGGTAGCTCCGGACTCCACTGTGGCAGGTTTTAGAGTGTTGGTGGCGGTATCGCCTTTTAGACCGGGTTCGGTATATGTAACTTTCATCTGTACCTTGGTAGGCATATCGGCAAACAATACGGTTTCGGTAGATGAGTCGATTACCACTTCCAAAGTCATACCTTCAAGCAAAAAGTTTACGCCGTTTATCAAATCGTGAGTTATAGGATGTTGGTCAAAAGTCTCTTGGTTCATAAAGATATAGTTATCGCCCTCTTTGTATAGATACTGGTATGGGCGTCTTTCTACTCTTACATCTTCGAGTTTTTCTCCGATATTAAATCTGCGTTCGAGTACTCTACCGTCCACAACGTCTTTTAGTGTGGTTCGCATAAAAGTGTTACCTTTACCCGGTTTTACATGAAGGAACTCGATTACAAAGTACAATCGACCATCCATTCTTATACAAGTTCCGTTTTTAATGTCTTGTGCATTCATCATAATTATATCTGTGTTTTTTTACTTAAAATTCTCAATGGAGTGCAAAAGTAATATTTTTTTTGATTTTAGGGGTCAAAAAAAATATAATCTATTGATATTTAGAGAATAAGTATTTGTAAAACTTCTTAAATTCAGCTCACTACCATTACTTTTACCACAGCTATACCTTTGAGCGATTGCACCAAGAGAAGATATGTGCCTTCCGAAAAATATGCCACATTTATCTCTGCCTTATCATCTGAGAGCGATTGCGATATGACACGTTTGCCGAAACCGTCGTACATTTCAAGTTTGGTCATATCGGGGCAGCTTACGTAGATATTGTCTTTTGCCGGATTTGGGAAGACCGAAACGTCTATATTGGAGTATGTCGTAAGCATCGGGTCGGCAAGGGTTTTGAACTTTACATAGGTAGATATACCTTTCTCTTTATTGATGTTTTCGCTTGTGGTTAATGCAATCCATTCGGTGTCGGACTCCAACGAAGACCAAACCCAATTGTCCGTTTCGTACTTTGGGTACATACGATTGTGTTTCAAGATTATATTCGTTGCCGAATCTACACCTATTTCATCGAAAGTCTCTTTTTTTATCAATCCAATATAATAAACACTTGTTTCGCGGTTTGGAGTTACTACCACTCGTGCCGAGTTGCTTGTAATTTCCGAAACTTTGATATTTTGTAGAGCTACTCCTTTGCCTCCCAATTTTGGTGTGGTACACAATACTTTTTGAATATTAGTATTGGTAGAGTCGATAGCTAAGGCATATACCGCATACGAAACGTTTGGAGCCATCTCTGTCCAGGTATATTGCATCTTTCCCGAATATTTGGTTTTGCCCCATTCTTGTACGAGGAGGTTGATTGTTTTCCCTGTAATATGCTCAAACATATCTATTTCAGATGTATCAACGGCAAATACATAATAATCTGAGCATACTTCATTGGGTGTAAAAGTAGCCTTAATGGAGGTGGGCGTTACTTCGTCTATTTGGATAGAGACTTCGGGGGTTTGTGCAATGGCACAAGCACTTATGAATACCATCGCAATTTGAGATAAAAATTTCTTCATACGAGAGACATTGTATTAATAAGAATTAAGAAGGATTAAAAAAACTATGGGGCAAAAATACAATAAATTCTTATAAACAACAAAAAAAAATTATACCTCAAAGCCCTTATATAAGGGGTTTTTAATGTTTTTTGTTGCGAAATAATTGTTTTTGTGCATGTTAAAAAAAATATATCCGTGTACATAGTAGTTTGAGACAGACAATATATAGCCAATATTTAACCTTTTTTTAATAAAAACACTTAAAAATCGGTCAAAAAAAACCGAAGATTCGACTTGTTGCTATGGGGTTTATATTCGGTAGGGCAGAATAGGCTCCAACCTAAGAGTATGGAATAGGAGTGCTTTTTATTAAAAAAAGTGTAACTTTGCACAGCGAAAACGTTATCTAATTCTAAGAAAAGCATAATGTCGGATATTATCAACATTCTTCCCGATGCCATTGCCAATCAGATAGCTGCGGGCGAAGTAATTCAGCGTCCGGCTTCGGTGGTAAAAGAGTTGGTCGAAAATGCCATAGATGCCGGAGCAAGCAGGATTTCGGTGGCGGTAACCAATGCCGGACGTACCTCGATACAGGTTATCGACAACGGCAAAGGTATGTCGCACACCGATGCACGTATGGCGTTTGAACGACACGCTACATCGAAGATAACCAATGCGTCCGATCTTTTTCGACTCCGCACAATGGGTTTTAGAGGCGAGGCATTGGCATCTATTGCCGCTGTGGCTGCCGTGGAGCTACACACCCGACAGAAAGGAGCCGATTTCGGCACATTGGTAGAGATTGCCGCATCGTCGATATTACGCCACGAAGCAGACTCGTGCGTTGAGGGTACTTCGTTTTCGGTCAAAAACCTCTTTTATAACGTACCTGCACGAAGAAAGTTCCTAAAATCGGACAATACCGAGTTGCAACACATTATCAATGAGTTTCATCGTGTTGCTTTGGCAAATCCGCATATAGAGCTATCACTATACAGCAACAACGAGCCTATCTACGAGTTACAGTCGGGCAATTTCAAACAACGTATCACAGCCATTTTCGGCAAAAAAACACGCAACTACGCCAACCAGCTCATTGCCATAAGTATCGACACCAATTTGGTAAAAATCAGTGGATTTGTCGGCACTCCACAATCGGCAACACGCTCCGCCACACAGTTTTTCTTTGCCAACGGGCGTTATATGCGACATCCCTATTTCAACAAAGCGGTGCAGACGGCGTACTGCAATATGTTACAGCCCGATACGCAACCGATATACTTCATCAATCTCGAAGTAAGACCCGAAAGTATCGATGTAAATGTGCATCCAACCAAAACCGAAATAAAGTTTGAAGACGAAAAAGAGATTTTTTCGATACTTATGGCAAGTGTCAAAGAGAGTCTGGGGAAATTCAACTTTACTCCATCGCTCGACTTCGAGACGAGCGATACCGTATCTATGCCATTATATACAGCCGATTATAAGCCCGATATGCCCAAGGTAAGCCTCAACGCAGGCTACAATCCGTTTGCTGCCTCGTCGGGTAACAGAGGCTATGGTGGCAGTTCGCCACAAAATTGGGATATGCTATACGAAAAACATCAGCACCATTATTCTAAGCAAACCCAACCCGAATATATTGCAGGCGAATCGGGACATTCGCCCATTTTTGGCGATGACTCCGACGAGAGGCAAAACAATTTTTTGATATATAGAGATAAATACCTTGTAACTGCCGTAAAATCGGGTTTGATGATAATCGACAGACAGCGTGCAATGGAGCGTATCACTTACGAAAAAATAATATTTCAGCTACAACAAGGACAAAAAGCCACACAATCGTTGTTGTTCCCCGATTCTGCCGAGTTTACTGCCGACGAAGCAGTAATATTCGACGAAATACTGCCGGATATTGAGGCGATAGGTTTTGACCTCGAAAGAACTTCTCTTAATACTTTTAATATCAAAGGAGTACCGTCTATACTTACAGATACTGGAAATATCGAAGTGCTACTCAAAGAGATAATAGCCGATGTAGCCGACCAAACCTCGATGGTGGGCAAAGAGATTTACGAAAAGATAGCTCTTCGCACGGCAAAGGCATTTTCCAAATCGGCATTCCGCAGGGGCAACGAGTACGAGACCGAAGCTCTGATAGCATCGCTCTTTCAGTGCGAGATACCCAACTTTGCACCCGACGGCAAAAAGATAGTGGTAATACTCTCGGACACGGATATTTGGGGCTAAACAGTGTCTGTTAGATACCTAATTCACACATAGATAACCTCTCGCTCCAAGATAATACTGAAAGTTTCTTGTACCTTAGTCTCTATCGCTTGTGCGAGTTCTACTATTTCGTTTGGAGAGGCTCCGCCATAGTTGACAAGTACCAAAGGTTGTTTGTCATAAACACCTACATTACCTACCCTTTTGCCCTTAAAGCCACACTTCTCTATAAGATATGCTGCAGGTATCTTGACCAAATCCTCAGATACATAATAATGAGGGATATCCGAATACTCTCCACAGAGCTTTTCGTAATGAAACTTAGAGCAATAGGGGTTTTTGAAAAAACTGCCTGCATTACCCAACTGTTTGGGGTCGGGTAGTTTCGATGTGCGAATCCTTATGACGGCTTCGCGAATCTCCTGTATCGAAGGCTCATAACCATCGGCAAACTCTTTCCTAAGAGCAGCATACTCTATATTTGGTTTAGGTTGTTTGTCTAATCTAAAAACCACGGCTGTGATTATATATTTGCCGTTTAGTTCGGTTTTAAATATACTGTTACGATAGTCGTATTGACACTCTAAAACAGAGAACTTACGACTGTGTAGTGTATCTATCTCTATTGCTTCTACCTCTACAATTACATCTTTTATTTCTACTCCATATGCACCTATATTTTGTACGGCAGCCGCTCCTACCTGACCGGGTATTAATGACAAATTTTCGACTCCGCCGAAATTTAGCTCTGTCATCTCTCGGCAAAAGTAGTCGAAGACCACACCCGAACCCACACGCACAAATATATGATAATCTGTCTCTTGCTGGATATGAATGGATTTTATGGACGAATGGAGAATTGTCCCCGTAAAGTCTGAGGTAAAAAGCAAATTGCTGCCTTCGCCTATATGTAGGAGTTTGTCGGACAATCCTCCTACATCTTTGAGAAACTCTTTTAACTGCTCTTTGGTCTTATAGTCGAAAAAGCGATTGGTCTTTATATCGAATCCAAAACTATTGTGGTGTAGCAGGGAATAGTTGTGTTTTATCATTTATATCAGCATTTTACAGGTTTAGTATCTGTTCTCCGTGTGTAGAAGTTTTTATCTCTTTGGGTGAAAATATTTTTCGGATAATACCGTTTTCGTCGATTATAAAGGTAGTACGAAACATACCCATATACTTTCTGCCGTACATCGACTTTTCGCCCCACGTGCCGAAGAGTGCCGACAGACTTTTGTCCGTATCGGATATAAGGTCGAAAGGCAGGCTGTGTTTCTCAATAAATTTTGTATGCGACAGTTGGCTGTCGGCACTTACGCCAATTACCTCGTAACCTTTGGTTTTGAGTGCCGTATAGTTGTCGCGAATACTGCATGCCTCGGCAGTACAGCCCGAAGTATTATCTTTGGGATAGAAGTACAACACAAGTTTTTTGCCTTTATAATCACTTAGTTTTATCTCTTGTCCGCTCTGGGTTGTCCCCAAGAGTTCGGGGGCTTTATCTCCAACTTTTAATGCCATAATTGTGGTATTCTTTAAATATGTGTTAATGTATTGTTCTTATAATTAACTTGTTGTAAGTTTAGCCTGTATGATAATCATTGTGTTTAAATATTTTTTCAAAAACAATCAAAATCTTACTTCCAAACTTATCTGCAAAGTTAGAAAAAATACTTTACTTTGCCACATCTTGTACCACAAGTCCTGCCAGGGCAAATCCGAAAATAGCCGTTATATGTGCCATTGTACCATTGATTTGGGCTTTCTGTGGGTGTGTTGGGTCTTGTTCTGTGGTGGGTGGCGGAGTACCTTTGTTATCGAGCACTTCGGGCGAAAATATGCAGAGGTATCTCTTGGAGGGGAACATCTTTCGTTGTCGCATACGTTTACGCATAGCCGCACCCAGAGGACAGCCATCGACTTGCCAAAACTCGGCTATCCGTATCTTGGTAAAGTCGAGTTTGAGGGCACTGCCCATCGACGAAAAAAATACAGCTCTATGGCGTGTCGCCTCCACAGACAACAATATCTTATCTTTCAGACTGTCGATACAGTCGATAATATAGTCGTATCGGTCGAGATGAAATTGCTCTTTGGTCTCCTCGTTGAAAAAACGAGCTATTGCCCCTATCTCGGCATCGGGGTTGATGTCGAGCAGTCGGCTACGAAGCACCTCTACCTTTTGTTTGCCTATGGTAGAGGTTGTCGCCATTATCTGACGGTTGATATTGCCGGGGCAAACATTGTCGTAATCGACAATATCGAGATACCGCACTCCGCTACGGATAAGGCTTTCGGCACACCAACTGCCTACACCGCCCACACCGAAGATAATCACCCTCTTCGATGCGAGTGATTGCATCGCTTGGTCGCCGACAAGAAGTCTGCTCCGCTGAAATATTTCGTCCACTTTGATAGTCTTGAATTGGTTGTCTGTTATTCTTTATTCGCTATAAAGTTCATTACTATATTATTAACCTTTTCGGCATTATCCGTATTAGTACAATGTCTCGCATTTTTCTATAATGAAAAACTTACTATTTGTCGGTTCGTCATCGTACCGGCATTTTGTCGATTTTAATGCTAAATCTGATTAATAACTTACTTTCTTGAAATATTTTGCATACATTCGGCAGAGTTCATATATCCGTAAATGTAGCTCTGCCGAACATAATTGCAATAAATCAAAATCACTACACAATCTTTTTTACCTCTTTATAAATGTTTTCTGCCGTAAAGCCAAACTTTTCGTCCAAAACGGTATATGGGGCAGAGTAGCCAAAGTGATTCAGACCGAATACTTTGCCGTTGGCTCCTACGAGTCCTTCGAGGTTTATTGGAAGTCCTGCGGTAAGTCCGAACCTTTTGATATGTTTGGGAAGAATAGTAGCTTGATATTCTTGTGGCTGTTCTCTGAACAATCCTTCGGAAGGAACGGATACAAGTCTTATTTTTATACCGTCTTTTCTTAGCAATTGTGCCGCTTCGTTGAGAGTAGATACCTCCGAGCCGCTTGCAAGTAGTATTATGTCCGGATTTTCGTCGGAATAGACGATGTATGCTCCCTTATCTACATTACGGTTGTCTGTTGGCAGGTCATTGATATTTTGACGCGAAAATATCAGAGACGTTGGTGTTTGGGTATTCTCCATAGCCAATCTCCAACACAATGTAGCCTCCTCCACATCGGCAGGACGTAATACTAACATTGAGTTTGCTCCGCTGTGGTTTTTGAGTTTTTCCATCAATCTAATTTGAGCCTCCTGCTCTACCGGTTCGTGAGTAGGACCGTCTTCGCCTACACGAAAAGCATCGTGCGAGAATATAAACTTAACAGGTATCTCCATCAACCCTGCCATTCGCATTGCAGGTTTCATATAGTCGGAGAAAACAAAGAATGTGGCACAAGCCGCTATCACACCTCCGTGCAGGGCGATACCGATAGCCAGACACGCCATAGTGAGCTCCGATACGCCGGCTTGCAGGAATGCCCCGCCGAAGTCGTCGGATGTGAGTGCTTTGGTCTGTTTGAGGAATCCGTCTGTTTTGTCGGAGTTCGACAGGTCGGCACTACTTACAATCATATTTTCGACCTGCTTGGCAAGTTCTCCCAATACTGTTGCCGATGCCGCACGGGTGGCCTGATTAGGCTTTTGAACCACTTTTGTCCAGTCTATTTTTGGCGATTTGTTGCCGAAAAACTCATCGAATTTTGCGGATAAAGCAGGATTTTGGGCTCTCCACGCCTCCACTTCGCTGTTTTTCTTTTTGGCAATGTCGATAAGAGTCTCGCGACGAGCCGAATATAATTTTTGTGTTTCGGAAAATATAACAAAAGGATTATCCGTATCGCCACCGAGATTTTTAATCGTATTCTTGTAGGCATCGCCACCGAGAGGAGCACCGTGCGTATCGCAGCAGTTTTCGTACGAGGTATTGTCGGCACGGCGTGCTCCTTTACCCATAACGGTAGTGCCGATAATAAGCGTCGGTTTGCGGGCTTCGGCTTTTGCCTCCGTCAGAGCAGAGCGTATCTGTATGGCATCGTTGCCGTCAATTTCTATTACACGCCAGCCCCACGCCTCATATTTTTGCTTTACATTCTCCGATGTTACCGCCGATACCTCGGTGGATAGCTGTATGTTGTTTGAGTCGTAGAACATTATAAGGTTGTTCAGTCCGAGATGTCCGGCGATTCTACCCGCCCCTTGCGAAATCTCTTCTTGAATGCCACCGTCGGATATATAGGCATATATGGTGTGGTTAATAATTTTTCCGAAACGGGCTTGCAAAAACTTCTCCGCAATGGCGGCACCCACAGCGTAAGTGTGTCCTTGTCCGAGAGGTCCCGAAGTATTTTCTATGCCGTGCTTCAAATCAAGTTCGGGGTGTCCCGGGGTAGGGCTTCCCCACTGACGAAAATTTTGTAAGTCGGTCATGGAAAATTTGTCTGCACAAGCCAACACAGCGTATAACATTGGCGACATGTGTCCGGGGTCAAGGAAAAATCTGTCACGAAACTCCCACGTTGGGTTGTTTGGGTCATATTCCAAAAACTCCGAATAGAGTATGTTTATAAAATCGGCTCCGCCCATTGCACCACCCGGATGTCCCGATTTAGCTTTTTCTACCATGGCAGCAGCAAGAATGCGAATATTGTCGGCTGCTCTGTTTAAATCCTGTAATTGGTTCATATATAAAAGTTTATTTTGATAATTCTAAAACTATTTACGCACAAAATGTTTAAACATATCGCTTAAAAACTATCCGACAAAGTTAGTGATAAATTTTGAAACGAGGCGACTCCTCAGAAAACCATTTTTACACATTACATTACTACATTTAGTCTATCAGTACTTAAAGTTGCTGCCACCCAAAAACTCTCGTAACAACGATGTAGAGGGGATACCTACCTCGTTGATAGGTTTGAAGTACTGCAAGAATCTAAGCAAACGGTGTGCTTCGGCATATTCGTCACTGTCTTGCGGTACTGTCTCAAGCACAGGTACGGCGTGTTTTGCCAGTACATCGAATTCAAATATCAGCGACGAGTTGAACATCACGTCTGCTTCCTCTTGGAAAGGGAATATCCATTTGTCTTCGCCCCTGCGGACGCTCTGCCACATACGAATGGTATGTTGTGCGGAATATGAACGGAATTTGGCATCGCGTATTATACGTCTCAACAGGCGATTGTCCGTAGTCGATATCCAGTTGTGGTTGTCGAGCGAAATCGTGGTAAGTGCCGACACATATACTTTGTATAGTTTGGCAGGGTCGATGCCTTTGGTTATTTCGGGGTTTAGGGCGTGGATACCCTCTATTATCAATATACTTTTGCCGTTGAGTTTTAGGTGGTCGCCGCGATATTGGCGTGTCCCTGTCTCGAAATCGAATATGGGTATCTCTACTGTTTCGCCGTTGAGTAGCTGGTTTAGTTGTTTGTTGAAAAGTTCAAGGTCGAGGGCATAGAGAGACTCGAAGTCGTGCTTACCATATTCGTCGAGCGGAGTATCTTCACGGTTTACAAAGTAATTGTCCATAGAGAGTGTAATTGGCTTAATTCCCGATGTCATAAGTTGTATGGTAAGGCGTTTCGAAAAGGTGGTTTTCCCCGACGAAGACGGACCGGATATAAGCACTATTTTTTTTTCGTTATCTACTACTTTATCGGCTATCTGGGCTATTTTTTTCTCGTGCAGAGCTTCGGCTACTTTTATGAGGTCGGTCAATATCTCGGAGTTGGATACGCGGTTGAAGTCGCCTGTGTTTTCGATACCGAGCAGAGTATTCCAGCGAGCGAATTCATCGAATATGCTAAATAGCTTTGGTTGAGGGTCAAACTCGGCTATATGGTCAGGTTTATTCCTGTCCGGGACTCTCAACAACATACCGTTGCCGTATTCGACAAGGTCGAACATATCGAGATAGCCTGTCGAAGGAGCCAATACCGACAGGTAGTAGTCGGAGTAACGTTCCAAAGAGTAATAGGTTACAAAAGGCTTGCCCAGACGGTCGATTAGATATACCGTATCCATGTCGCCTTGACGTTCGAATATCTTGATAGCTTCGGTTCGAGGTACTTCGTGCGAATGGATAGGAATATCGGCTTTTATTATCTGGCAGACACGCTCTTTGATTTTTGCTATTTTGTCGGCAGGCACCTTATTGTCGCGACCGTTGATATTGCAGTAGTACCCGCGAGAAATGGGGTGTTCGATACGCAACGAGTCGTTGGGATACAGTTCGCGAATGGCTTTTGCCAATACAAGGGTAAGTGTACGCACATAAGAGCGGTAACCTGCGGGCGACCCCACATCGTGAAACTCAACTATTTTTGGACGAAAAACCTGAAAGTCGAGACTTTCGGCTTTTCTATTGACATAAGCCAACATTACCTGATAAGGCAGATTTATATTTAACGAGTCGTAAATTTCTTTGAGAGTCGTTCCTTTGGGAAACTCGAATTCTCTGTTATTCAGATTTTTACAGATTATTTTTACTGTTTTTGTCATAAAAAATTTCTTTTGTATTTAAGTAAAACAAAGATAATAAATAGTTTTAAGATTGGGCGACTTACAATTATATTTAAAGCAAAGGCATATTTTGCTTTGAGTTAATATTCAATCTGCAATATTTAAATAGGTTCAAGATTAGTTAAGTAAAGATTATCTTTGCATAATTAATTAGAGGACAATGAGTAATAAATACTTTTTTCGAGGCAAGATTTCAGAGGAGAAATTTAGAATGATAGTTCGTCTTTTTTGCCTCGATATCGAGGCAAAAAAGACGGCTGAATTGA
>JBGXXV010000087.1:0-14627 GCA_041814825.1 Bacteroidota bacterium
CTATATATTCGGTATCATTGTTGTCCGATATATTAATTATACCAAAGCTCCAATCTTGTTTTTTTCTGGTTTAGGTTGGGGCTATCCGCCCCAAGCCCCGCCCTTACTTTCTTTTCTTGATAAGAAAAAGAAAGTAGGCACTTTTGCGATTAAGCGAGGGCAGAGCCGAACTTGTTCGAGCTATGCCGAGCGTAGGCACTGCCGTAAGGACTTTCTTTTGATTACTTTTTTGTGTCAAGACAAAAAAGTAATTCGGAGACAAGGGGGCAGACAGCCCCAATGAAATATTAAAACATTCCGATAGCCTCATGTCTTTTCTAATGTGGAATATAGGGAAAACCTCATAATAACCCGATAAACAGATGTAAAAGATAAGCCCATTTCACAACAAAAGCATATATCCGGTTGCTTATTAAGATATTACAGATTGATGTCGGTTTTTTAGCGGACAGCAATAATTTGGTATAATCACACCGTTTGCAGATAAATACGTGCTTCGTGACCAATATTAAACAGCAAATCAAAGATACTTAAATTTGGTATAAAGTCATATTTGTAGGAAAAAACCTGATGATACGGTTTATTTATAATATTAGGAAGCTCTAAAAAAGGCTTTTTGGCTGAAAACTCTTCACGCAAATCGAGATATGCTTTATCCTCATTAGATAAATATCTATGCGACAACGATATATTCAAGTCTTTATAATTTAGCAGTTCGATGACTTTTGCCTGCAAATCGAGGTTGAAGTCCGATAAAAAATCGTATCGCTTTGAGTATATCGTATAAATATAGTCCGTAAAATACTCAAAAAAAGGCGACGAACTATATGCACTTGATATGGCTCTATAATGTAGTGTTTGCCAATTGGTTGTATTCGATATCTTTATGTCTTTTATCAGAGTTTTACCGCTGTTTTTTTCGACCGGAATACTCAACGCCTCAATACCATTAGATGTGGCAATATAGCAACGATTGGCATACGTCTGTTTTTGATAAGAGGCAAAAATCTCTATTTGACAAGGAAAATTGACAAGATAATAGTAGTATGCTATCGGAGCGGCATAACAGATAGGCAAGAGTATCATTTGCTTTCGGCTGTTTTGGCTCTTTTGGCTCTTTCGGTTTTGGTACGAAAGGTATATCCGACAGTGTAGTTGAAGGCAAATTGACCGCCCGACGTAAAGCCATAACCCGGAGTCCACCACAGTTTTGTCTTATCTTTTGAATGAAAGGCTGTTTTTATTCGCACACTCCAACCCATAGTAAAGCCTTTGTAAATATCTACTCTTATACCGCCTACTATTTCGAGCCAACCGGCATATACATTTTGCCCGTCAAAATCATACAACGTACTGTACGACCAATAATCCGAATTTAAAGGAATATTTTTCATTCTATAATTGAAAACTCCCATTCCGTAACGCACCCCTACAAACGGATACGAGCGTATAAGTCTGGGTGTACCGTCTTTTTTTGCATTATTTAGCAGACTATAATTCATACCTATACGCAGAAACGGAGACGACGATTCATAATACTGACCATTCTTGCCGAAGGTAGCGACCTCTCCCATACCGGCTTCTATGGTTGGGAAAAATTTATCGTAAATATTGGCATCTGCTTGCAACTCAAATGTTTTTATATTGTTGTTTAGAATTTTGCCCATCACAGGCGAAAAAATATCTGCATGCAAAGAGAAAGCTCTGTAAGCCTCTCCCGTATATAGGTTACGAGCCTCACGAACAATAGGTGTAGTATCGTTTTGGGCTACAACAGAGAGAGAGATTATAGAGTATAAAAAAAGAACAAAAAAAGTTTTATTAATCATTCCGCCTTAAAATATATTTGTACCTGATTGGTTGTTTTATTATCTACAATCTTCGGATTGGCTATTTTTATCGAATCAATATGATTATGTGAGTGTTGTATGTCAACCAAATTATACAGTATCATTATGCCGCACTCAAAAGATATAAATCGTTCCGTATTTTCGTGTAAGAACGTAACGGTATCGGCTCTGAATTTGTCCTTTTGTACGATAAATGCTGTTGTCTTGTCGAATGCTTTTAGAGGCAATCTGGTAGCGTTGATAGGCAAAGTATCGTTTATAAGAGAGTCGTTGCCGACCCCTTGTATTCTTATGGTATCGGTCAATGGCTGTATTGTGACAAATTGTTTGGTCTCGTCCATAACCGGATGAAAAAACGATATTCCTACGCTTGTCCTTGTATCGTGCGTGCAATCGCTACCATTGTTTTGACACGAACTCTCTACAAGAATCAGAGCAATAATAAATCCGATATTTAATATTTTTTTCACTGCAATACTCTTGATATTTAATTGATTATGTGTTCTATTTCGTTTTTCAGCAATACAATGGCATTTTTAGTTGGTGTTTGGGTAGGCTCATTGTATGTTTTTATGATAATCTGAGCCAAACTTATGGCTCTATCATTGGCATTCACCTGTGTAGAACAGATATTTATCAACTGCAATATATTGTTTTTGGCATCGACTACTGCTTGCCACGCATGCGGACTTACATAAATCTGTTGCGAAACGTTGTGTTCAAACTCCTCACGAATTACTTTCAGAAGCCTTATCTGTAACTCAAAACACGACATATCGGCATCCATTTCGCGATTGAATATCTCGTCGGGCGAGGTACGCTCCAAAAATAGCACAAGTCGCTCATAGGCTCTTAGTTTGATAGGAACTACCACCTCATAATTTGCCATTGCCGTTTCTGCGTCCAACTTTATCTTTTCTAATCTGATAGGACGATTGATAAGCCAATAAGCAATAAATATGATTGTTACACAGGGGAAAAAAAATTTTGCTATCTCTATTACTATCATATTCCAAAATAATTTGTTATAAAAAGATTGTACAAAAATAGAAAAAAAATGGCAGATTTTGGGGATTATTTACACGAAGTAAAAAAAAATGTTTAATTTTGAGAAAAATTTAATCACATTTATAACAAATTATTCACTTTATAAAACAATACACAGTATGACTACAGAAAAAAAAATCACTCGTGTAGAGAGTACAAATAAAAACGATACTGCTACCAATGCCAACAAAACTTGGGCTCCCACAGCAGAAAACAAAGGTAAGGCTACACAACTGCGTGTGATTGCTGTTGTGGCGTGGCTACTGGCTGTTGCCTCACAGATTTTCGCTATATGGCATATACTACACACCACACCAATCAAAATGTGGTTGGTAATAGTATTGATTGCGGTAGATTTGGCTTTTGCTATTGTCGGGGCTGTCTTATGGAAAAAATCGAACCGTTTGGACCCTGCCTCCGAAAAGAACAAACTTATGTTTTTCTTACAATCACAATTAGGTCTATTTACGGCAGTCATTGCCTTTTTGCCTCTGGTAATAGTAATTTTTACAAGTAAAAATCTTGACGGCAAACAAAAAGGAATCTTGGGCAGCATAGCAGTAGTAGGCTTGCTCATAGCGGGCTTCATGGGTATCGACTTCAATCCCCCTTCGATAGAGCAATACACCCAAGAGTCGAATCGTGTAGAGGAACTTATGGGCAAAAACTATGTATATTGGACTAAATCGGGGAAGAAATATCATCTCTACAACGACTGTCAGCATCTAAAAGGCGACAGAACAACCGAAATATTCGAAGGAGGCTCTGTTGCAGACGCTTATGCTAACAACTCGAAAATAAAGCCTAACGCCGAATCTCTTTGTAAAACCTGCGAAAACCGTGCCGTAAAAGAGAAAGCCGACTCGTCCGAACCAATAGAAGACACCGCCAACAAGGTAAAAGAAGTGGTAGAGGGCATTGTAAATAAGTAAGGCGTAATCTATGAAAAAAAACATCCCTAACATAATCACATTATGCAACCTCTCTTCGGGTTGTCTGGCAGTAATGGCCGCATTTGAGTCCGACTACAAACGAGCATTGATATTTGTCGTCATATCTGCCGTATTCGATTTTTTAGATGGCTTTGCCGCACGACTACTAAAAGCGTATTCGCCAATGGGGAAAGAGCTCGATTCGCTGGCTGATGTTATCAGCTTCGGATTTGCCCCGGCAATGGTAGCCGTCTCGTTGCTCGGCGAGTTAGGTTCATACTCGTTTATAGGGTTGTTGATAGTTGCTTTTTCGGCATTGAGATTGGCAAAGTTCAATATAGACGACCGCCAAACAGACTCATTCATAGGGCTTCCCACCCCTGCCAACGCTATTCTTTGGGTTGGGGTGGGTTTTGCTTACAATCAATTTTTTGCCGAAAACTTTTATATAACACTGGTATTGGTAGCAGTTACAAGCTATCTGTTAATAGCGAACCTGCCAATGTTTTCTTTGAAGTTCAAAAATTTCGGTTTTAGCCAAAACAAGTGGCAATATCTCTTGATTTTTACATCAATTATTTTATTGATTGCCCTGCAACTAAAAGCAATGGCGTGGATAATAGCCGTTTATATACTACTATCTGTGGTTAGAGCCTTAACCGAGAGAGTCAGATAGTGTTGCATTGCGTAGTAAATATATTTGGGGGCAAAATAATCGGTATAACGCCTCTTGGTCGGATACAAAAGGCGAAATCGTAAATTCAATTAAAAAACATTAATTATTTTCGGAGTTTAAGGAAAAAATAGTATCTTTGTCCGTTTTAATAAAAATAGATTGTTATTCTGGATAGATGCAAAGATTCGTTTTTTTTGCGATTGTATTATTGCTGCTTGGATGTAGTTCTAAAAAACAGACTAAGCTGTCGGACAATATATTAGCTAAGGCTTTTGACAAAACTATTACGGAAAAAGATATAGCCAATATAGTAGAGTTGTCGGGCAGTTCGTCGGATAGTATTGCCATTGTCGAAAACTATCTGAAAGACTGGGCTATTAACGAGATTTTATATGTAGAGGCTAACGATTATTACAAAAATGATGAGCAGATAAACAAACAAGTAGAGGCGTATCGTCAGACACTTGTATTGAACAAATACAAACAAGTTTTGGCAGAGGACAAAAGCAAAAATCCTTCGGAAGAAGAGATGAAGGATTTTTACGAAAAAAACAGGTCTGTATTCACGTTGTCGGAGCCTATATTAAAAGGGGCGTTTTTGAGTATTACCAACGGTTCGCCCAATATCAAAAAGCTCAAAGAGGCTATGAGAAAATTAGACCAAAAATCCATAGACGAAATAGAGCAATTCAGCCTGAAACACCCTCTTAATTATAGTTTTTTTATTGACAATTGGGTAAAGTTGTCGGATATAAATTATCTTATCCCCAAGCAGATGATAGCCACCCCAAACAATCTTGCTCCCAACACAATGTACGAGTATAGAGACAGCGTATTTACATATATGTTTAAGATTATCGAGCTAAAACAAACAAACACCGAAATGCCCTTTGAGTTTGCTCACGACGAGATAAAATATCTTTTAAAAGAGAAGAACAACAAGGCTGCATTGGAACAATATCTAAACGAACTGTTTGAGACTCAGAAGAAAAAAGGAAACGTAATAATAAATTTAAAAAATAAAAACACACAAGTTACAAAACAATAAGCACATAATGAAAAGATTAACTATAATTTTGGCAATATTCTGTTCGCTGATTGCAACAGCACAAAAGCAAGCTATCGACGGTGTAGTATGGGTTGTAGGCGAAAATTCGATATTGAAGTCTGAAGTAGAGGAACAACGATTGATGGCTCAATACAATGGAGCTAACTTAGACGGTAATGCCAATTGCTTAATTGCGGAGCAGATAGCTATACAACATCTTTTCTTGCACCAAGCCACACTCGACAGTATCGTGGCTAACGAAGGGCAGGTATCGACAAGAGTAAATATGCAACTAAATCAATATATAGCAGAAATAGGCTCGCAGGAGAAACTCGAAGAGTACTTTAAAAAATCGCTCAACGAGATACGCGAGGAGCTGTTTGATGTTATAAAAAAACAGATGATAGTACAGGAGGTACAGCAAAAAATAGTCGGCAACAACAAAACCTCTCCGTCTGAGGTTCGTAAATTTTACGAAAACCTCAAACAAGACAGCATACCTACTTTGCCCGCTACCGTTGAGGTTCAGGTAATACGCCTCGAACCGCATATTACGGAGAACGAAAAAGAGGCTGTAAAAAATCACCTTCGTGATTTGGCAGAACGTGTCAATAAAGGTAATGCGGATTTCACCATGCTTGCACGCCTCTACTCGGAAGACGAAGGCACTGCCAAACAAGGCGGCGAATTGGGATTTTTCGGGCGTGGTATGATGGAACCCGAATTTTCTAACGTAGCATTCGACCTCCAAGAGTCGGGTAAAGTATCGAGAGTGGTAGAGACTGTCTATGGGTATCATATCATACAGCTTGTAGAGAAAAAAGGCGACAGAATCAATTGTCGTCATATACTTATGCGTCCCAAAGTATCGACCGATGTCAGAAACAATACTCTTGCCCGATTGGATAGTATCGCTTTTGTGATTAAAAACAATAACCTCACTTTCGAACAGGCAGCCGCACAATTCTCTGCCGACAAAAATACAAGACTTAACGGCGGTCTGATGTCTAATCCCAATACGGCTTCGGCTCGTTTCGAGTATCAAAACTTACCTTCGGAGATAGCAAAAGAGGTGTACAATATGCAGAAAGGCGAGGTATCAAAGCCTTTTGCTATGATAGATACACAACTCGGCAAAGAGGTATATGTAATAGTAAAGGTAAAAGATAAGCTCGATGCCCACAAGGCAAATCTTACGGACGACTATCAGGTAATAAAACGTTATTTTGAGAATATAAAAAGCGAAGAGATTATCGATAATTGGGTAAAAAACAAAATAAAGGAGACATACGTATATATCTCTCCGGAATTGCGTGATTGTAAATTCAAATACAACGGTTGGATTAAGTAACCTCAACACAACCTCGATATATAATGAATACGGAATGGTTTAAACACGCAATGTACTACGGTCTTGTATTGGGAGTATTGTTTGTCATACACTTTATGCTCTCCATATCGGATATTTGGGTAATATCAATATTACAGTTTTTTATGAAACTCATTATCCCCGTAGCAGCTGTATATTTTGCCATAGATTGTCGCAAACGGGTCAATGACAATATGTTTACATACTCTCAGGCATTTCGTTATTTTTTACAGCTTTTTATGGCAGCCTCTCTAATATGTTCTGCTTATATATTTGTGTATGTAAAATGGATTAATGTCGATTTCTTGTTGGAGTTGAAAGAAAAGACAATCGACGCAATGGAGCAACTTAGCGGTATCTTAGGTTCTCTAAATATTCCCGAAGCGGAGTGGGAAGAGTCGCTGAATATGGCTTATACCACCAATACATTTGTAAGCAGCAATTTTTTGAGTAATATTATTGTAGGTATTATAGTTGCCATAATAGGTTCATTTATTGTAAGAAACGACAAAAAACAATCTTAATATCACAAAAAAAATATGATACACAATAAGTTACTTGCTCCTTCGCTTCTTAGTGCCGATTTTGGCAATCTGGCACGCGATATAGAGATAATCAACAACAGTAAGGCTGATTGGCTTCATATTGATGTTATGGACGGTGTATTCGTCCCCAATATATCGTTTGGTTTTCCTGTACTCGAATATGTCAATAAACTAAGTAAAAAGCCATTAGATGTTCATTTGATGATAGTAGAGCCGACCAAATTTATAGATGAGTGCAAAAAAATAGGTGCTATGATAATGAATGTGCATTATGAAGCATGCACACATCTGCACCGCTCTATATCGGCTATACGGCAAGCAGGTATGAAAGCGGGTGTTACCCTAAATCCGCATACACCGGTTGAGTTGCTCGAAGATATTATAACAGAAGTCGATTTGGTATTGCTTATGTCGGTCAATCCGGGTTTTGGAGGGCAGAAATTTATCGAAAACACCTACTCTAAAATAGCAAGACTTCGCTCTATGATAGACCGCAAAGGCTCTAAAACTCTTATTGAAGTGGACGGAGGGGTCAATACCGATAACGCTCCTAAACTCTACAATGCGGGAGCAGACGTACTTGTGGCCGGCAATGCTATTTTCAAAACCAACAATATCGAAGAGGCTATAAATAGCTTCAAAAACGTCTGTCACAACGATTATTAAGCATCAAACCGTTATGATTTACACAGAACTACTAAAACAGCAGATACTCAAAGCAGTAAGAGCTCCCGGTTATTACAAAAATGTACTTGTCAATATATTCTTAGGACTTGGTGTATTATATTGGTTCGTGATATTTTTGATACTTGGCTTTGCGCTCAGAACAATATTGCTCGAAGCTGATACGCCTTATACCCCTGTGGAGGTGCTTATGGGAGGGTATATCTACCTAATTATTTTTGGTATAGCGATACGTTTTGTAATCCAATCACTGAATACTATCAACCTACCGCCCTATCAGGTGCTGCCCATAAAGCGAAACACTCTTATAAACTACCTTCTGTTTAAGCCACTGTTCAACCCTGTCAATTATATCATTGTAGTTATGATAACGCCTTTTGCTTTCCGCTCTGCAATAGCAGGCGATATTAGTGCGTTGCAAGCTCTTATGTTGATAGCATCGTCGGTTGTAATGGTGTGGTTCAATATAATGATGGTGGTGTTTCTCAAACGTCGGTTCGGTGCCACGTTTTGGGGGTTTCTGTCTGTAACCGTTGTATTGCTCGGTTTGGTAGGACTCGAATATTTTGGGATATTCTCATTGTTCGAACTCTCGGTAGATGTTTTCGGTTTTGTAGCTCTTAATCCGTTGGGATTGCTGTTGATGTTGTTGGGTGTAAGTGGTGCTTACGGACTGAACAGATGGTTTTTTGCCAAATATTATTATGCCGAAAAATTCGACAAAAAAGCGTCTGTCTCCACCGACTCTACTGCCGATTTCTCGTTTATGAACCGCTTCGGTAATATCGGCGAACTCATTGCTCTCAATCTCAAACTGATACTCCGTCACAAACGCACCAAGTCGATGTTTATAACCTCAGCACTATTCCTTGCTTATGGCTTATTGTTTTATACTTCACGGCTTTATGACGAGAGTTACGGTTGGTTGTTTTTTGCGGCTCTCTTTTCTGTGGGTTCGTTTATGATGATTTTCGGGCAGATGGCAATAAGCTGGAATGGCGAACATTTCGACTATCTGATGACCAGAAAACTCGACTCTTTTACGTACATATCGGCTAATTACTATATGCTTAATGCCTTTACTGTCATCACTTTTATATTGACAACTCCGTACTTCTTTTTCGGGTCCGACATAGTACAGCTACACTTTGCCGCCCTGCTATACAATATGGGCGTCAATAGTGCCTTTTTCCTTATCGCAGCGCCGTTCAACACCAAGCGGTTGCAACTATCGAAAGGGACTTCGATGAGTTTTCAGGGGACTACGTACAAGAGTTTTATTGTGCTATTACCTATAATGGTAATACCTCTGGGCGTAGTAAACATCTTTGCCTCTTTCGGACAATGGCAGACAGGCGTATGGCTACTTGCCCTGCTCGGAGTTGTGTGCCTTGTGTTGCATCGTCCTATTTTACACCTTGTCAATAAAATATTCCTTCAACGCAAATATGCTCTTTGTGAGGGATTTAGAAAGAAAGAGGAGTAATACATAACATAATTTTGAAAGAGAGCAAATGTATGTTTTTATTGAAATAACCAACTAACAGAGCTAATTATTACCTAAAACTATCTTGAACCTAAATAAATCATAGACTGTTGGCAACGAACACACTTATAATGATTTGATTGTCGCAAGTACGTTTTTTTTATTTCAAAACAAATATACTTGTTTGTGGTATTTTTTGTAAATTTGCCGACTGATTTTAAAAAGCCATACGAATATCATCAATATTGATGAATATAACTCTTTTAAAAGAAAAATTTAACACAATATAATTTTATGAAAGTTCATCAAATATCATCAAAACATCTATCAATTGACGATGTAAAACGCATTGTATCCGAGGGTTACAAAATAGCATTGAGTGCCGAGGCAAAAAAACGCATACAAGATTGCAGAGATTACCTCGACAACAAAATGGAGACACAAAAAGAGCCTATATACGGTGTTACCACAGGTTTCGGTTCGTTGTGTAATATATCGGTTGGCAAAGAGGAGCTCTCCGAACTGCAAAAAAACCTTGTTGTGTCACACGCTTGCGGTACGGGCGAAAGAGTACCTTTGGAGGTGGTAAAAATCATATTGCTGCTCAAAATTCAGTCGCTATCGTATGGTTATTCGGGAGTACAGCTCGAAACAGTCGAAAAACTTATCTATATGTTCAACGAAAACATTTTGCCGGTGGTCTATCAGCAAGGCTCGCTTGGTGCTTCGGGCGACTTGGCTCCGTTGGCTCATTTGAGTTTGCCGTTGCTCAACTTAGGGGAGGTATATATCGACGGAGAGATATACGATGCAGGCGAAATAATGGAGCAACGAGGGCTCAAACCAATCACCCTGAAATCGAAAGAGGGCTTGGCTCTGCTCAACGGTACACAGTTTATGAGTGGATATGCGGTTTGGTGTATGATTGGTGCCGAAAAAATTTCGGAAGCAGCAGATATAATAGGAGCTTTGTCGCTCGAAGGATTCGACGGTAGAGTAGAGCCTTTCAATGAGGCGGTACATATTATCCGCCCGCACCAAGGACAGTTGCGGACAGCTGCACGCATAAGCGAACTGCTGAAAGGTAGTGAAATAATTCGTCGTAAAAAAATACACGTACAAGACCCTTATTCGTTCCGTTGTATGCCACAGGTACACGGAGCGTCAAAAGATACTATCGAGTATGTAAAAAGTGTTATCACAACAGAGATAAATTCGGCAACGGACAATCCCAATGTTATCCCCGAAAAAGATTTGATAGTATCTGCCGGCAACTTTCACGGACAACCGTTGGCTTTGGTAATGGACTTTTTGGCTATCGCCGTAGCCGAGCTCGGCTCTATATCCGGACAACGCACATATCAGTTGATAAGCGGCAAACGTGAGTTACCGCCGTTTTTGGTAGCAAATCCGGGGTTGAACTCAGGGTTTATGATACCTCAATACACGGCAGCATCTATCGTTAGCCAAAGCAAACAGTTGTGTACTCCCGCAAGTGTCGATTCTATCGAAAGTTCGCAAGGACAGGAAGACCACGTATCTATGGGAGCTAATGCAGCAACCAAACTCTATAAAGTTATAGAGAATACGTTTAGAGTACTTGGCATAGAGCTTTTTAACGCTGCTCAATCGTTAGATTTCAGACGTCCGCTCAAAACCTCTGCCCAATTAGAACATCTATATGCGGAGTATCGCAAACATGTGCCATTCGTCGAAAACGATACGGTGATGTATCTGCTAATAGCCAAATCGGTAGAGTTTGTAAAAGCGATGTAATCGCTTTTGGCAAAAAAGAGGCGATAGCTCATAAGTGTCAATTGCTGCATTGTTTTCGTTTTTAACTTTGTAGGTATTTTCTTACCTCAGGAAAATATGAGTAAGCGTACTTTAATTGTTTTGTATTATCGAAAACACAATGCCTTGCATTTGACACTTAGACCTACTTGCCCGATTGTTTGATACACAGTAGTTTTGCGACAGCCTCTTTTTGTATTCGTGGTCTAAATAGAATATTTATTAGAAAAACTTTCTCTTTTTCATAAAGAATATATTATATATAGCTGCAAATACTACTAACAGCGATACTGCGAATGCCCACCAATTGGCTTTACGTGATTTTGCATATACCGTATAGTCTTTTAACAGCACTCTTTCAGGAGTAATGCGCCACGACATCAATCCGTTGCCATCGACCTGATAATAGTTGCCACCAAGTACCTTTCCGGGTAATTTGAGAGTATGATTATAAATGATACTTTGAGGAGTAAGAAACAGGTTGAAAAAATCACCTGCATTTTCGTTATAATCAAATAGAGAATCATTCTTATTTGCAAATTCGGAGAATTGATTTGTATTGAAATATCTATCCAAAGCGTGATTTATATTTAATAGAGTACTATCGTTTTGCTTATTGAATATGGTATCCGATAATTCGGCAAACTCACTTTTGGAGATATTAAGTCGCAGGTGGTCGTAGTTATCGACATAAATACGGTACTCTTCGTTCCAAAGAATATTACTCAGCCATTTGTTATACTTGTTTTCCAACGCTCGACAAAACTCGTTGATCTCTATGCCGTTCATACCTCTTACCAGTTGAGGATTGCCGTTAAACCAATATTCTGCTTCGTGTTCATCGAAATATTTTGATATTGGTACTAAATCGATTTTGAAGTTTAGCTTAGGATAAAGTTCGGTATAGGTGTAATATGTAAAAAACCAGCAAAACTGTTTTTTAAGAGAGTATGATATTGTTGTGCCGCAATACTTATTTGCCGATAGATAATGGTTCATCTCATCTACCGAATTGAAATGTTTCGATATTGTAAATTCAAAGTCATTATCCGAACAAGAAGTGTCTATTTTTAAATACTCTATATCACTGTATCCAATAGGGTATTGAGTATTGATATCTCCATTTTTATATCTCCACGATATGTCCCATTGTGTGGTGTCGATCGCCATAGGAAAATATTTTAGACTGTTTTCGGAAGTATCACCCAACATAAATGAGACAGGTACTCTGTTTTGAAGTATTTTCCGGCAACTCCCGTCGGGATAGACTTCGGTAAAAACATCTACATTCAAAGGCGTTTCACACGATAATATTATTGTCGATAAGGCAATAAGATAAAAAAAATGTTTCAGTTTCATCGTTCTATTTTTTTAGTTATTTAATATATTTACGAAAAGGATTAGGAGTTCTTTTATTATTTTCTAAATAGCAAGCATATAATTCTTTGTAATAAAAAAGATTACTACTTGCCGATTTTTTACATCGATTATTATTCGAATGAGCAACTGGGGCAATATCTGTTTTTATATCATTATTTATACTATTACCTGCATTTATTTCTATTATGTATTGGAATATAAATAATCCTATCAAAAATATGGCAGCGGTGTTTAATACTATTTTATAAAACTCAAAATATTGTTTGGTTTTGTTCGAAGGTCTATCCGGCAGTTGTTTGATTGTTACTGCCAAAAGAGCTTCTGCTTCCGGCAAAATCGGCTTTTGTCGTCTTATATCGGCAATCAAATGCTTGAATTCTGTTTCGGTGTATTTCTCTATATTTTTCATTTTTCGATTGATTTTAGTTTATCTATTATTGTTTTACGAGCAAGATACAGATTGCTTTTGATTTTTGTAGACGATAGCCCTGTTATCTTTACTATTTCGGATATGTCGAGGTCTTCCAAATAACGCAATGTGAATAATAATTTCTGTTTGGCAGATAATTGGTTTGTAAGTTGTATTATGTTATGAGCAATCTCCTTATTTATTAGGTCGGTTTCTATATTTTGATTATTTTCGATAGTATATTCTTTAATATCTATAAGAGGGTATGAGTGAGTTTTTTCAAACGATTTTAGTTTGTCCAGACACAAGTTAGATGCTATTTTGTAGAGCCAAGTAGAAAAATGAAATTTAGAATCATACCTACTCAAATGTAACCACGCCTTTATAAAAGTATCTTGTGTTGCATCTTTAGCTTCGTCTTCATCGCACAACATTCTGAATGTAAGAGAAAATATCTTGGGTTGAAAATGTCGAATTAAGGATGAAAAAGCCAAATTGTCGCCCTCTTGACTGCACGATATCAGATATTGTATTGTATTATTGTCCATAAAAATCATTTACACATATATATACGAACAAACTACAAAAAAGTCGAAAAGTAATATTACTAAAAATTGAGTAAGTATATCATTTGCCTGTTTCTGTGTGAATTATAGATAAAACTTCCCTTTTATTTTTCAAATATAAATCTTTTTTGTTTCCTTAAACACTTTTAGAGATATTAATTCACACAACGAATGTATGCGTCCGGATAGTATGGATACCTATCAACCTTTTTCTTAGCAGGCGATATCATACTTTTTATAACACTATCAAAAATTTATTAGTGTATGAGTTATAATATATCGGACAGCAATGATAATTTTTAAATGTTAGCTTTGCCATAGATGTTTATGTCGAAACCCCTGTTTACAAAAAGTTTGAGAAAAAAACAAAAAAGAGGCTGCCCAAAACTTTTCGGACAGCCTCGTTCGTTCCTCAACTCACTCTTTTGCACTTACCGCTAAAATCCAATATATCCAGCCTTATTATTTCCGTTCGATGAAACGACTTTTCGGCATATTGTTGTCCTACTATTTGGTCATCGGGCGAATATTTTCGTAGCAATAATCGGAGGGCATTCATCTTCTCGTCGTCCGATAACCCCGTAGAAGCATTACAGGTAGCAATAACACTTTCGTACTCGGTGGTAAACTTGTCCGGTAGCACATTGGTTTTGCCTACCACACAAAACGATACTGTCGGATATGTGGCTATACATCGCAGTTTCCTGCCGACAGGAGCACAGTGTATATATATCGCACTACCGCCGTCCCAAACGAAACTTAGCGGTATTCCATAAGCTCCGACATCTTCGTCACGCATCGACAATACTCCATACTCGCACGACTGCAACAACAGACGTGC
>JBGXXV010000088.1:0-3387 GCA_041814825.1 Bacteroidota bacterium
GGTAGCTGTGCCTGCCGATACGCCGGTTACTTTACCTTCGGTTACTGTGGCTACCGCACTGTTGGACGACGACCACGTTACGGTTTTATTGGTAGCATTATCGGGAGATATTTTAGCGGTAAGAGTGAAACTATCGCCCACAATAATAGATTTTTCGCTCACATCAAGTGAGACTCCTGTTACAGCTACTTTTTCAAGCTCATTACCATTTTTACACGACGTAACACTCAATACTAACGCCGATATCAGCAAGATTACATTAAACAGTTTGTTCATTTTTTTTTGAATTATTAATTAATAAAAAATATAATCAAGGAAACACAAAGGTAATACTTTTTTATTTGGCAAAATGCAAAAACAATGTATAATTTTTTATTTTTTTAAGAAAAATATCCGTAGGAGTTACTTTTTTGACATAAAATCACTTTTGAGTATTGAGCGAAATATATCTAAATCACTCCAAAATTGGGGGTACGATTTGGTTACTACCTCCGGATTAGATATGACAAGTTCTATTTTTTCGGCTAATAGGGCAAAAGCCATTGCGATACGGTGGTCTGAGTATGTGTTGATAATAATCGGTTTGGTCTCAATATTCGTTCTTTGCAAATGCCAAAATATGGTATCTTCGGTAGTGCCGAGTATATATCCGCACTTGGCGAGTTCGTTTACCATCGCCTCTATACGGTTGCTCTCTTTAATACGTAGATTGGCTACTCCCGAAAATGTGAAAGGCACATTCACCATACAGCACAAGGCTACCATTACAGGTACCAAATCGGGTGTATCCCTAAAATCGTATTTCACGCCTAAGGGCATTATGTGATTATCTTTTTTGGAGATTATCAACCTATTATCGTCATATATGGTAGATATTCCAAAGTCTTTTGCTATATCTACTATTCTACTGTCAGGCTGATAACTTTTTTCAAAAAAAACACCTAACTCTATTGTTTTCAAATCGCTAATTATCAAAAAAGCATACCAAAATACCGCCGACGAAAAATCGGATTCTACGATATCTCTTTTTAATTTATAATTACCCTGTGGTATGTAAATAGTATTGTTACGTATTTCGATATTAATACCGTACTGCTGCATTATCTGTTTTGTCAGCAGAATATATGGGAAAGATGTTTGGTCGGTCAATTTTATTTTCAACCCATTTTCCAATGTTGGAGCTATTAACATTAGAGCCGATACATATTGACTGCTTTGTGAAGCATCGAAAGTTATTGTTACACCTCCGTTTAGCTTCTTACCTTTTATTGATATTGGCAAAAATCCGTTTTGTCCCAGATACGTTATATCGCCGCCCAACTGTTTTATAACATTTACCAGAGTTTCGATAGGACGTTGTTTTATACGGTCATCGCCATCTAATATATACTCTTCGTCTGCCTGTGCAGACAAAAAAGCAGTCAGAAACCGCATTGCTGTGCCCGACTGCCCTATGTATTTTGTTTTATCCTCTCCGAGTAGTGCTTTCGATAGCCACTCTGTATCTTGACAACAAATATCTTCGGGAGCTAAAACTTTTTCGCCACTGATTGCCTCTATTATTAGTACTCTGTTTACAATACTCTTTGATGACGGCAGATTTATTATTTGAGTTCCCATAACAAGCCGTTTTTAACACCTGTCCATACATCTTTGATGAAAGTGCCGTTAGATGCTTGTCCGCTCACTATGTAAATCCTTGCCTTATCTTTGCGTACCACAGCCTGTCCATTGTATCGAGGTGTAAACAATGAACTAATCATCATATTGGCAGCAGGAATTTTCCAACTGATACCATAATCGGCAGAGAATATGTGGAAGTTGGTATTAACCACACCCGAATTGTCTCTACCGCCTATCAACATCAGCTTACCATCGTACTGAAACACAATAACATCTTTGCGTGGCGTAAACAGGTTGCTGTTGTTGCCCAAATTTACCCAATAAGAACCATTCTCCGAAGCCCATATAGTATTTAGTAAAGTGCCGTTTTTGTCTTGTCCTCCCGCTATATATACTCTTGGCACTCCGTTACTCGAAAAATCGCTCCAAATACCTGCTCCGGATACGGGAAAGTTGTCGGGTAACGCTCCCGAAGGAGTACTTACAGATACCTCTGTCCAATTATTATTGTTTAGGTTATAAAGTTTTAATGAAGTATTGTTGATAGCATATAGACTGCCATCTAACTCGAATAGAAGATTATCGACAGACTGTGCGGTAGAGCGTTGCTTCCATGCCAAACCGTCTTTGGACGAATATAGATTGGTGTTTTGTGCCACATAAATACTGTCTTTGGATTTTAGCATATACTTCAAATCTACTCCATTGGGGAAGTTGGTTAGAGATTTCATCTGCCATTCGGTACCATTATAACTTGTATATACATTTACATTGCCATTGTCTTTTATGTACCACATCATTGTAGTATCATTCAGTATCACCTTTTCTTGTGTAATATTTTGCGATACGGCATTTGTCATTACGCCTGTCCAAATATACAGTTCGGGGTCTTGCTTGTGTGCAAACAGTTTAACTTTGTAATATTTGGTAACCTTTTTGTTTTGCGATACTGTCTCTATATAAACAGTATCGGTAAAGTTAACGGTATCTGCTTGCTTATCCGAGCCGTCGAACTCTTGCTGCCTTACTCCGTCTTTCGACTCAAAGATTCTTATCGAACTTAGGCTCGAACCACTAATACTTACTATTAACGAATCCATCTTGGTACCATAAGGTAATGAGTCTTGCGGTGTTATTATAGAATTGTATTGGTCTATTTCCTTAAAATTGTATTTTATTTTTGATAAATTGATAGCTGTATCAATATTTGACACGGAGAATGTTGTGATGCTGGGATTGTCGCTCAAACCGTCCGATTGAGTACCCAGACATGATGTAAACATTATGGCAATTGCTGCTATCAAGTAAAAAAATATTTTTTTCATCTCTAATACTACTATAAATTTTATAAAGTGCAAAGGTAAGAAAAAAAAAGGACTTGTAATCAAATTTTTATTTTTTTCATTTTTCTTGGTAAAATTCTTACCATATAGTATCCTCTTTTTTTATTCATAACATTTGAATCTCCGCTAAGGTTGTAAATATAAGTGGTTCGGTATTTTCAGCCTAATTTTACCAATTAAACCTCAATATCTGACATTTGACATATTCCGCGAGGCTGCCTCAACAATCTCCTACTACCATAACCAATCGACAAATTAAACAAAAAACAGACCTAACCAAGGTCTGTCTTCTTTACAATTTGTGGAGAATAAGGGACTCGAACCCTTGACCCCCTGCGTGCAAGGCAGGTGCTCTAAGCCAACTGAGCTAATCCCCCGTTGTGTATATTTTTGGTAGTCCCAGGCAGAGTTGAACTGCCGA
>JBGXXV010000089.1:0-27589 GCA_041814825.1 Bacteroidota bacterium
AAACAAATTCTTAAGTGTTTTTGGTTAAAAAAAGATGTTAATACACACTAATCAAGTTTGAAAATACAACAAATAAGCATAAATCATTGGCTGTTAGCTTGTTAATTAATTTATGTTGTTCTATTTTAAAACATCAGTCAAATGATTTGCAAAGTTATAATTTTTTTTAATATATTAGCGAATAAAATTTAAATTAATTTAATTTTTTTGCAAAAAAATGTTATCTGATTCTATCAAGCGACCTTACAAGTTTCTCGTCTCGTCGTATAGCTACGACAGATAAAATATTGATAACCATACCTATAATAAGACAGAAAGCCCCTATTTTTAAATCTATATGGTAGCTACCACTACCTTCGGGAAAAATTAACGACAACTCAAAATAACCTATTATCACAAAACAAGCAATCAGAATATAGAACAAAACTATAAAAACAAGTAATATTATTGCTAATTTTATCTGTAACTGTCTGTTTTTGAATAAAAAAATGGTAATGCCCGACACAACCGGTATCAGTAAAGCCACAATAGGCAAGAATGTAACCCAAGTCCCTATGTCAAGCGGAAGTTTTGCCCATAAATCAAACATATATATGTTATCGGACTCTATGGTCGGCGAATGTATGCCAAATATAGGCAAACATAATGTCAGTATGCCTAATATGGCTATTATCAACAAATAAACAGTTTGTATTCTTTGTATCATTTTTTTAATATATTTTTTTGGATAGTAATTTTTTTAAAAAACCTCTCTTTTGTGCAGGAGTTTTGTCTATGGTTGTATTTAATACGCTCTGCCACGTCTCCTTTTGGGTAATCATACGGTATATCAAGCCCCAGTCGGGAAGTCCGCCAACACTTCTGTCATCTACGAAGACATCGACAGCTATTTTACGAGGTTGCAGTTCGTCTGTCAATTCGGGATTAAGTTTGTTTACCGCATAAAACTCTACTCCGCGTTTGCGACAATACTCTACGGCATCATTGAGCAGTTTGCCTTCACGCACAGTCCAGAGTATAACCTGATGGTGGTCTTCGTATATAAGTTTTTTTAGTACATCTATGGCAAAAGGAATGGGCTTTCCGATATTAGGATACGCCTCTTCTACGATAGTGCCATCAAAATCTACTGCTATCTTCATAATAATTAATTGTTTATACTTAATCTTCGCTAATTGTCTCGTTGTTAATATCTTGCTGCTTGTCCGTTGTAAATACAGCCATTTCTTGTACTATTCTATTTTTGGTAGGAGTACACAAAAATAGCACAATAAGTTCTATACCAACAATATACAACATATCATTTACCTGTCTGATAAAAAAAAGCATTATTGCGGATATAAGTCCTACAAGTATTACAAATACTCTGAGACGAGAAAATTTTATATATTCTTTTATCTTTAAATCTTGTTCGGTGTATGTGGCTATTTTTTTTAACTTATCACTAAATATTTTTAATATCAATGGTATAGATATCAAAACATATAATATTATTATAGTTTTGAATACAACGGTCGAGTCTTGATTGGCGGTAATAGTGCTATGTCTGGCTATGAAATAGCCTATCAAAATATGAAAAAGCGTGATACCGAGTGCAAACCAAAAGTTACGTTTTATGTTTTTGTGTATTTGTTCGAAACTCATTTTTTAAATCGTATATTTTATGCGATTAACTATACTTCTGCCTAATGTTATTTCGTCGGCATACTCAAGCGAATTGCCCACAGAAACCCCTCGCGCTATGGTGGAGACCTCTATATTGTAATCAGCCAGTTTCTTGTAGATGTAAAGACATGTGGTATCTCCCTCCATATCGGGCGACAAAGCCAAAATAATCTCTTTGATATTGCCTTCCGCCACACGTTCTACAAGCGAAGGTATATCCAAATCGGCAGGACCTATCCCGTTAATTGGGGAGATGACTCCGCCAAGAACGTGGTACACACCGTTATATTGTGCCGTACTTTCTATTGCCATCACATCAGAGACATTTTCTACTACACATATCAACTGTTTATCCCTTTTGTGATTGCTACAAATCTCGCATATATGGCTGTCGCATATATTGTTGCATACCTTACACTTAGATACCTCAGACCGAAACTTCAATATGGAGGTACCCAAGTTTAAGACATCTATTTCGTCGGATTTGAGCAGATGCAGGGCATAACGCAATGCAGTCTTTTTGCCCACTCCCGGAAGGCGATGCAACTCGTTTACCAGATTTTCGAGTAAAACGGAAGGATATTTGATTTCGTTCATTAAGCAAATAATAAAATCTTTGTAAGAGAGCTAAATAAATATTGGTCGTACAAAATGCAAAGTTATAAAAACTTTTTTGATGAAATACAAAATCGTATATACTTAACATTTATACATAATACTCTCAATAAACGTTAATGTCTTTGGCTTAATCTATTATTTATATTATTTTATGATGTTGGATTAATGTTAAATTAATAAAAAAGAGTAATTTTGTAAAAAAATTATTCTTTATAGAAAAGTGGTTTTGAATTATATTTGGATAGCTTTTATATTAATAGCCGTATTGGTCTCTGTGGTGGTAGCTATGTTGTCGGGAGATGGCAACAGCCTCAATGCCGTTATGGAGGCAATGTTTAGCAATGCAAAAACCGGTTTTGAAATATCATTAGGGCTTACAGGTGTTCTTACTCTTTGGCTCGGCTTTATGAAAATAGGTGAGAAGGGTGGAGCAATTGAATTTTTAGCAAGAATCACCTCCCCGTTTTTCTGTAAAATATTTCCGGATATACCCAAAGGGCATCCCGTACTCGGCTCTATGTTTATGAATTTTTCGGCTAATATGCTCGGTCTCGACAATGCCGCAACACCTATGGGACTAAAAGCCATAAAAGATTTGCAAGAGCTTAATCCTAAGAAAGACACAGCCTCCAATCCGATGATTATGTTTTTGGTACTCAATACGGCAGGGCTTACCCTGATTCCCGTAACGGTGATAACATATCAGACGCAGCTTGGAGCCAAAAGTCCGACAGATATATTCTTGCCAATACTTATGGCATCTACATTTTCTACTCTTGTGGGGCTTGTGGCTGTAGCCATATCGCAGAAAATAAACCTGTTTCAACGAACTATAATGGTTACCGTTGCTTCTATAATACTATTGTTGGGACTTATGATTTGGGCATTCAATTCGATGTCGCCCGATGAGGTAGATTTTTATTCAAAAATAATAGCTAATTCTATTTTGCTTGCTATAATTTGTTCGTTTATTATATCTGCCACCCGCAAAAAAATCAATGTTTATGAGACATTTATAGAGGGAGCCAAAGAGGGGTTTAAAGTGGCTGTCGGTATCATTCCCTTCCTTATTGCAATACTTGTGGCGATAGGTATGTTTAGAGCGTCGGGAGCAATGGATTTCGTGCTACTTGGTGTATCGAAGTTTTTCGAGTTTTGCGGATTGCCGACCGATTTTGTGCCTGCTTTGCCTACCGCTATTATGAAATCGCTTAGCGGAAGTGGTGCAAGAGGTATGATGCTTGAGGCGATGAATACTTACGGTGTCGACTCTTTTGTAAGTAAGGTTTGTTGTATCCTACAAGGGTCGTCAGATACCACATTTTATATACTCGCTCTATATTTTGGTTCTGTGGGTATTACCAAAACACGCAATGCTTTAAGTCTCGGATTGTTAGCCGACTTGGTAGCTGTATTGTCGGCAATATTTTTAGGATATTTGTTTTTTGGCTATTTGTTGTAATATGAATAATTAATAATGATTTTTTTAGAAAAGATATGGAAAAAACAGTAATTAACAATATTTTGAATAGACGGAGCATAAGAAAATACAAACCACAGCAAATTACAGATGTGATTTTGGAGAAAATTTTGCTTTGTGCCATTAATGCTCCAAGTGCCTTAAATTTACAGCCATGGCAGATTCGTGTAGTACAAGACAAAAATATTCTGGGAGAAATGAACAAAGCTTTTGTAGATTGGGCAAAAGACAAACAACTGCCCGGCAGTGCGTCTCGTGCCAAAGAAGAGGGTTTCTCCGTATTTCATCATGCTCCAACATTGATAATAGTGGCAGCGGATACCGAAAATAGTTATTCGGAGGGCGATTGCGGTATGCTTACACAGAATATTTTGCTTGCAGCTCATAGCTTAGATATAGGTACTTGTGTAATAGGTAGTATGGCAAAAATACTTAACCAATCTTCGTATCTCAAACAAGAGGTTTTACAAATATCGGACAATTATAAGATATTGTTTGGTATAGCAATGGGTTATGCCGACGAAACTCCCGATGCAAAGCCCAGAGACAAAGATAAAATAAAACGGATATAACAATCTATATTTTGTTTTATATTTTTTCTGCCATAAGATTAAAATAAGGCTGTTTTGCCCACAATTCTTTATTTCCGATGACGTAGCAGCGTTTTTTAGCACGGGTTAAAGCAACATTGAGCATATTGGGTTTCGATGAAGCCCATTTGCGTGAACCTTCGGATTGTGGCTGACTTCCCAAGACAAGAAAAACAACATCTGCTTCCTTCCCCTGAAAAGTATGAATCGTTCCACAAGATACATTAGCTTCTTTTAATAATTCTTTTCTACATTGGTCTGCAACCGCCTTAAAAGGAGAAATAACATAAATTTCACCTTGATAACCATTTCCTTTTAACTCTTTGATTTTATCTTTTAAGCATTCTATCTCATTGGGTATAACTTGATTATCTCCCATTCCTTCTCCTTGAATATCAAACCAACAAGAAACGCCAATATATTCGTGTTCGTTTTTATCTTCTGTTCCCTTTACCATTTGGTTATTATAAGCAATTGTATTGGCTATATCAAACATTGGATTGAAACATCTTCTGTGGGTTCTTAGAGGGAAACCTGTCCATATCTCTTCTTCTGAATCTTTTCCCATTAGAGTTCCGTATTTAGAAATTCTATCCGCTAACTGTTGAACTGATGTAAGATAGGGCGACCAAATATTTGAAACATTGTGATTTTCCCTAAGTTTTTCTATTAAGGCATTGGGTATTGTTACCACAGGTTCTACCTGCAAAGGATCGCCCACAATAACACATCGTTTGGAACGTTGTATCAATCCTATTGCAGATTGTGGAGTTGCTTGTCCTGCTTCATCAACCAAAAGCCAACCTATTTGATTTTCAATCATATTGGGGAATAACCTACTTGCCGAAGCTAATGACGTAGAAATCACAGGGATACAGAAAAAGAACGAATCCCATAAAGTAACTGTAAGTTCTTCTGAAATTTTGAATTTACCTAATATCATCTTAAAAAAAGCATCTAAATTATTTTTAAATTCCTTTGCATTAGATAAAATGGTATATTTATGAATATCAAGCGCTTTTAGAAAAATCTCACTGCGGAGTTTGGCAACTTTTTCTGAATGGTAAGGTGACAATAAATGTATTTCTTTTAAATCTTTATCAGTAAAGTTTTTATCAAAAATATTTTTTTCTTCAATTCCATATTCGTTGATAAGTTGAATTTTTAATTCATTATATTTACTTTCAAATTCTCTAATGATATTAATCTGATAATCATTATCTTTTTTTGTTTTTTCTAAATCATTTTTTTGCTTCTCGTACTCCTTAATCTCTTTATTGAATTTAGTTATTTTGGAAGAAATATTATTGAGCTGCTCAATAATATCACTTGCTTCATCGCTCCATTTTACAAATGATTGTGTACGAAACAACTTATGAAAGAAAAAAAACAAAGGCTTTCTGTCATTGAGTGCTTCTATAAAAGTTTTTATAGCATATCTTTCTTTTTCCGTGTTTGTCTTTGCTGCTTTCAGTTCTGTAATTTTTTCAGACAGAGATTTAATCTCATTTATTAATCCATTATTTACTTTTTCTAACTCTTCTTTTCGTAATTTGTTTTTTAAAAATTTTTCATATCCATTATGAAACTCTGTGGCTATCTTTTTAAAATCGTTAAACCTATCAATAAGCATTAAAAAATCTTTTTTAGTAATTTCGAATGCTTCCTGATTTTTTTCTTGCTCTTCCTGATTTTTTTCTAAATGATTGTAAAAATTAGTTTTAGTTTTGTCAATTTCAAATTCATTATTTTCTTTTTTGGCAAAAGACTTCCAAAACAGATTATAAAACTTATTTTTATTTTCTGAATTACCTAATGCAGCTGCTAAAATGCCCCAATTTTCCTCATTGGTGAAATCTTTTGCGTATTCAGAAAAGTAATCTGCTTCTGGAAAAGTATTTGAAGCTATTTTCTTTTTTTGAGGCAACTCTTTACTGATGTTTTCAACGGCTGAGTTATTATTACTTGCCACAACGATACCGAAGTTTTTCTGTAAATTGGTGTTTAATTCATAAATAGAGATAAATTTTGAGTCAGTAATGTTGATTTGATTATATTCCCCAAAGATTTTTTTAACCCCAATGTTAATAATTTCTTTGGCTCTATCAACCACAATTTGAGCGATAACATCAAGTAATAGTGTGGTTTTCCCCGTTCCGGGAGGTCCATTGACTCCTTGCATACCACTTTTATCACTCAATTCAGAGAATATGGTATTAACCGCACCTAATTGAGCGGTGCAAAGTCCGTATTTAAGTTCCGATGGCCAGCGTCCTTCGGTCATTTTTTTCGGATTTATCGTTGCAAATAAATCCGTTTTAGTTTTAATCAAATCATATTTTTGCGAAGGAGTTTCTGAACTTAAAAACTTTTGTAATGTAAGAGATAGTTGGGTCTTATCTTCGATTAATCGTTCGATTAATCGATTCAAGTCATCTAAATAAAAACTATTGAGAAAAGTAGTGGCTTCTTGTTGTGAATTTTTATTTACCTCATATTCAGAACAATATACTTTTATTTCGTCGCTGTACCACGAATTTAATGTTTTAAGGTATTGAATTTCTTTATCTATATATGCCCAAGAAATGGTTTCTCCTTTCGGATTTTCCTCTTTGGATTCAAATAACTTGGCAATATTGTATCGTTCCAAATATTCATCAGTAACTTTTTGTAAATCAGTATGAACAATAGCCATATTGTTGTTTTCACTCAACGCTTTAAGCCCCAATACAAAACTTGCCAAAGTATAACTTTTGGCATCTGGCTGTCCGTTTTCATCTAATGTAAGAACAGAAAAGCACGATTTGCCCGTAACAGGTTCTTCCCATTGTTTTTTTTCAATATTTTTGGAAGATGAATTTTTTATTTCTTCAATGATTGATGCTTTTGGAATATTTCCAAAAGTTATGGTGTATCTCCACTTTTTGTTTTCTTTATTTTTTCTTTTCATTTCCCAAGGGAAAGGGGTGTTTTTTTCCAAAAGAGTAGCTCCCTTTTGGTCAAAATCCGGAAGATTAAATATTTCAACATCTCTCCAAAACTGTAATATGTCTTTTTGATTCATAATTGTTGTCATTTATCATTATAATATATAATAATAGTTATTACATAAGCAAAATTACTTTATTTATAATTAAGTGTTTGTATAAAAATATTTTTCACATCTCCCCACCGTCAAAGACACCTGTGCCGAATAGGGCGAAGTCATATTTTATCGGGTCGTTCGGGTCGAGACGACGTAAGTTTTCCGTAACCTCTTCTACTGCTCTCCAATCGTTTTTGGGGTGTGTCAGTATCCCCAATTGCCTACTTACATTGGCGGCATGTACATCAAGCGGTAACATCAGAGCAGAAGTCGGTATCTTATGCCAAATCCCCAAATCAACCCCATAACCGTCTTTGCGTACAAGCCATCTGAGAAACATATTTATTCGTTTGGCGGCAGACCCTTTTTCTACGTTGGAGAGATGTTTTTCTACGCGGTGGGGGTGAGGTAGAGCCAGAAACTCGGTGCGGAAGTGTTTTATCGCCGAAAAAACAGTTTTGTCAGACTTATAACCATCGGTAAAAACAGCTTCAAGTCCGCCAAGTTCGGTATAAATCCTTTTTAACGACAACAGGAAAAACAAGCAGTCTTCGGCATTGAATGTTCTGTGACAAAACCCTTTGAAATCTTGCCATTCGCAACTATCCGACAATAAAAACATACTTTCTACGGACAGATTTTTGTAATCGGGAACTTTGTTGAGGATAAACTCATAAGGCGTATTCTGCATAAGTTCCATAAGTCGGGTAGCGTTTTTGATAATGGATTTTCGTTGCCCCCAAGCGATGGTTGCCGTCAAAAAAGCCGAAATTTCGATATCTTCTTTCTTCGTGTATCTATGTGGTATCTGTATTGGGTCAAACCGTATAAACTCTTCGCGGTTATAGCGTTTAAGGTTGTCGTTGAGTATTTTTTCTACCTTTTTCATAAAAAAAACAGAGTTTATCTAAAAATAAATTTACCTGTTATCGACTCACTATTTTGTGATACCTCTTCGGGGGTGCCTGTGGCTACGAGATATCCTCCTTTTTCGCCGCCGTCTATACCTAAATCTATTATATAGTCGGCTTGACGAATGATGTCAAGGTTGTGTTCTATAATTATTACCGTGTGTCCTTTGGCTATAAGTGCATTTATGGCTTTCATCAGTGTTTTTATGTCGTGAGAGTGTAGTCCTGTCGAGGGTTCGTCGAATATGAATAGCATAGGTTTGAGCCCCTCCTGCACAAGGAACGATGCGAGTTTGACACGTTGGTTTTCGCCTCCCGACAGCGTTGATGATGCCTGCCCAAGTTTGATATAGCCAATACCAACATCCTGTAAGGGTTTTAGGCGTTTTACGATACGTTTTTCGGTAGCTCCTTGGCTCTCTTCAAAAAAGGCTATCGCCTCATCGACAGTCATTTCGAGTACATCATAAATATTTTTTTCTCTAAAAAGAATATCGAGAATATCCTGCTTGAAGCGTTTGCCTTTGCATACCTCGCATTCGAGCTGTACATCGGCCATAAACTGCATAGGAACAGTTATTATACCTTCGCCTTTGCAGAAGTCGCACCGTCCGCCGTCTTGATTGAACGAAAAATGAGAGGCGGTGAAATTCATCTGTTTAGACATCTTGCTGTCGGCAAAAAGTTTGCGTATTTCGTCGTATGCTTTAATGTATGTGGCAGGATTGGAACGGCTCGATTTCCCTATGGGCGACTGATTGACAAATTCGACACTATCAACCAAATGAAGACTGCCGGTAAGTTTGTTTGATGGATTTTTGCCCGAATTGAAATATCTTTGCAGTTCGTTAAATAACACATCACGTACCAAAGAAGATTTACCGCTTCCGCTTACTCCGGTTACAACGGTCAGAACTCCGAGCGGAAACCTGACTGTAAGTTTTTTCAGATTATTCACATCGGCATTTTTTACCTCAATATAGTTATTCCATTTGCGACGTTGCTTGGGTGTTTCTATTACCTCTTTGCCCGTAAGATATTTTAATGTATATGAGCTATCAATCTGTTTGTCGTCTGCTTTCTTCGGTTCGCCCGAAAAAACTATCTCTCCGCCTTTTATTCCCGCATCCGGACCAATATCTATCAGGTAGTCGGCAGAACGTATTATTTCGGGGTCGTGTTCGACTACAACCACGGTATTGCCTACTTCCTTCAACTGTTTGAGTACCGACAGAAGGCGTTCTGTATCGCGACTATGTAGCCCTATCGACGGTTCGTCGAGGACATACAGCGACCCCACAAGTGAGCTTCCGAGCGAGGTGGCAAGGTTTATCCTCTGGCTCTCGCCACCCGAAAGAGTCTTTGATTGTCTGTTAAGAGTGAGATAACCTACACCGACATCGTTCAAAAACTTCAATCGCGATTTTATCTCGGTCAAAAGTCGTTTGGAGATTTTTTCTTCTTGTTCGTTCAATACTATATTATCAATCAATTCGGCAAGTTCAGATACGGGCATATCCACCAAATCGGAAATCGAAAGAGCCTGTATTGTAGTGTTGTTGTTTGTTGTCATCTTTGTGCGTTGTTATATTATTTTTAGGCAATCATCAAATACTTTTATTAAGTAAAACGAAAAATGGTTATCTATTCAAAGCAAAATCGTATGCTTCCAAATAGTGGTCGAAAAATTTCTCCCAAAGGGCATTATCTGTGATTGTCTTAGCCTGTTTGGCAATAATCAGTTTTTCATCCTTGTTCTTTTTGGAAAAAAATACAACTTCGTTTGTAATATTTTGTACAACTTCAAAATAATTGCCGTCTGTACGATTTATTACGGCTATTCCGTTATTTATCCCGACAGGCGTGTCGGATACCCACTGTCCGAAGCCTGCCAGCGATGTGGTAATGGTCGGGATACCAAAAGCGGCACTCTCCATCGGGGTATATCCCCATGGTTCGTAATAAGAGGGGAAAATCGTCATATCCATTCCTATAAGAATATCGTAATAAGGCACATTCAAGGCTCCGTCATTACCATTCAGATAGGTAGGTATAAATATTATTTTAACGTTGTTGTCGGGGTTGTTGCCGAAATTATTTTGTTTAATATAATTGAGAGTCAAGTCGGTATCTTCGTACATAATAGCCGATGTGGCAAAGCGGGAGTTGCTGTAACAATTTTCTTTTACCCATGCGGGAACTATTATAAAAGATAATACTTTTTTGTTCAAATCCTGTGAATGGTTGAGCCTGTTCATAACATCTATAAAAACATCAATCCCCTTATTTTTATACTCATAACGTCCCGATATACCTATATATAGATGCTCTTCGTCTATTGTATAACCAAGAGTCTTTTCGGCTAAACGTTTCAATAAGAGTTTTGCATTGTCTCTCTTTTGAGTATAATTGCTCTGTGTCGCAACAAACGAATTGTCAAAGCCGTTAGGCGTTATTATATCGGGCTGTTTGTCAAGCAAATATCTACACTCTGTGGCAGTAATATTGCTAACGGTCGTAAAACAATCGGCTAAGTGTGCTGCTGTTTTTTCTACCGAGTGTTTTGCCTCAACATTCAATTCCTGTGCCATTTGGTCTCCGTTATATAGAGTAAGGTATTCGTACAGATGTTTGCCATTGCCTGCTATACTTCGTCCTATGGTGGTGGCGTGTGTTGTAAAAACCGTTTTTATATTCGGGCAAAATGCTTTGAGGTAGAGTAGTCCGAAAGCAGTCATCCATTCGTTAAAATGTGCTACCGTATGTTTGCCTCCTAATTCGTAAAACTCCGCAAATGCCTCTATAACCATTCCTGCGGCGTATCCGAACATCGAGGCTTCGTCATAATCTCCATAAGCATTGATGGAATCTACACCGAATTTTTCCCAAAAGTCGCCGTAAATCCGATTCTTGTTGTCGAAAACAGGTTTGAAATCCACCAAAATAACCAATGGATTGCCCGTTATATTCCATCTGCCTGTTTTTACGGATAGTCCTTTTCGTGTCGATAGATATTGCTTAAACTCTGTGAAATTGTCGGTAGGGATAAAGTCTATCGGTCGTGGCTGTATATCGGGACCCACGAATATGATATTGTCTCCGAAATAATTTTTCATAGTCGATGCTCTCGACGATAGTACGGTATATATGCCTCCTACTTTGTTGCACACCTCCCATGATGTTTCGAATATATAATGGGGTTTTGTCATTGCTTTTTAAGTTTATTCTTCATTAATAAGCTACAAAGATATAAAATTTTCGTTGTTTGCTGTTTTTAATTTTTGTACTTTTGTATCTTTGAAAAAAACAATATTTGATTTTTTATGGCAAAAAAGGCATTGATTACGGGTATCAACGGGCAAGACGGTTCTTATCTTGCAGAATTGCTTTTGGATAAGGGCTATGAGGTACACGGTATAATACGGCGAAGTTCGAGTTTCAACACCAACAGAATAGAACACTTATATATTGACGATTTGATAGAAGATATGCGTAAGGAACGCAAAATAAAGTTGCACTACGGCGATATGACAGACTCTTCCAATCTTATTCGCATAGTTCAGTCCGTACGCCCCGATGAGGTTTACAACCTTGCCGCACAATCGCACGTGAAAGTATCTTTTGAGGTGCCCGAATATACTGCCGAAACTGACGGTATAGGTACATTGCGTCTGCTCGAAGCTATACGTATCTGCCGTCTCGAACAGCATACAAAGGTATATCAGGCTTCGACCTCCGAATTATACGGAGCGGTACAAGAGATACCCCAAAGCGAGACCACCCCTTTTTATCCGCGTTCTCCGTATGCGGTTGCCAAACTGTATGCTTTTTGGATAACAAAAAATTATCGCGAGGCTTACAATATGTTTGCCGTAAACGGTATTTTGTTCAATCATGAGAGTGAGCGTCGCGGAGAGACCTTTGTGAGTCGTAAGATAACGCTTGCCGCGGCACGTATAGCAAGAGGGTATCAAAAGAAGCTCTATCTTGGTAACCTAAATGCCAAACGCGATTGGGGATATGCCAAAGATTTTGTGGAGTGTATGTGGTTGATGCTTCAACATCATACGCCCGAAGATTTTGTTATTGCCACAGGGCAGATGCACACTGTCAGAGAATTTTGTACGTTGGCATTTGCAGAGGTAGGTATCGAACTCGAATGGGAGGGCTTAGGAGTAGATGAAAAAGGTATCTGTAAAAAAACGCGGAAGGTACTTGTAGAGGTCGATGCCAATTATTTTCGTCCCACCGAAGTAGAACAACTTTTGGGTAATCCGGCCAAGGCACGTGAATTACTTGCTTGGAATCCTACAAAAACTTCATTTGAGGAGTTGGTGCGTAAAATGGTACGATTTGATTATCTATATGTAGAGAAAATTCATAATTCAAGACTACGGTATTAACTGTAAAAGCAATTTGTTGTGATAATGAATAAGAATTCAAAAATATATGTTGCCGGACATAACGGATTGGTTGGGTCTGCCATTGTAAGGGTATTGCGCAACAATGGTTTTGACAATATATTGGTCAGTTCTTCATCAGAGCTTGATTTGAGATGTCGGCAAGCTACCGAATCTTTTTTTGCGACCCAAAAGCCCGATTATGTATTTCTTGCGGCTGCCAAAGTGGGTGGTATTGAGGCAAACAATACTTTGCCGGCAGAATTTATCTACGACAACACGATGATTGCTTTCAACGTCATTCATTCTGCTTATAAGAATAATGTAAAAAAACTGATGTTTCTCGGCAGTTCATGCATATACCCAAAGATGTGCCAACAGCCCATAAAAGAGGAATATCTGCTTACAGGAGCGTTGGAAACGACAAACGAGGCTTATGCCATTGCCAAAATATCGGGATTGGAGCTGTGTAAATTTTATCGTCGCCAGTACGGATGCGATTTTATATCGGTTATGCCCACCAATCTTTATGGTATAAACGATAACTTTGACCTCAATACATCACACGTTTTGCCTGCATTGATTAGGAAGTTTCATGAGGCAAAACAATCGGGCTTGCCTTATGTAACGATTTGGGGAACGGGCAAACCTTTCAGGGAGTTTCTATTTGTCGATGACTTGGCAGATGCTCTATTGTTTTTGATGCTCAACTATTCGGACGAACCACATATCAATATAGGTACGGGAGAAGATTGTTCCATAGGCGAATTGGCTCAGACCGTAAAAAATATAATCGGGTTTGAGGGAGATATTGTTTATGATACAACCAAACCTGACGGTACACCACGTAAACTATTGGACGTAAGCCGACTACACCGTTTAGGCTGGAAACACAAAACCTCTTTGAACGAAGGTATTGGCATCGTATATAAATGGTATCTGCACAATATGAAGTAAACGTAAAATTACTCTAAAACAATTATTTACAAAAAAATATTTATTTTGATAAATAGCGTTTATTGTTGATTGGTTTTATCTATGGTATTAATTTAAAATATGTATTACCTTTGTAAAATTATTTGTATAAATTATATTAAATAAATTACTTAATAAACAATTATTAATTTTATGAAGAAAGTATTGAATTGGAAGATGCTAATGTTGGTAATAGCATCGATGTCTTTTTTTGCATGTAAGCCTACGGTAGATAACCCACCGGTAGTGGTAGATGAGTGGACAAAAGCAGATGTTACTCACTTTGCATATTTGGGACAACAAGAAGACGGCAATCACTTGTTTTTATTGTATATGCATTTGGAGGGAGCTATTGTTGACAATAAAATCGTAAAAAACACAACAGAATGGTATCTGCCATTCCTTTCGGAATCGGTAAGTGCCGATTTGAAGCCGAAATTCGGAGAGTATCCCATAAGCTTTGAAGCAGATTATCAAAAAAATACAGTTAACGGTAATTTTGCTTATGCACAAAACATCGTTGTAGAAGGCACACACGGAGAAGAGATTAAATATACGGAAGGCAAATTGGTAATAGAAGCCAATAAAATAACTTTCCAAGGGAAAACCACAGACAACAAAGAGTACAAAATTATGTACGAAGGGAATTACACTGTTATAAACCAAGCTCACAATGCATGGCTTGGCGAACCCGAAACGACCACAACCAAAAACGAAGAATTTACCCAAGGTACATTGAAGGTAGTAAAAGAAACTACCGATACAATATTACTTATGGAGTTGAACAAAGTTAATGGCAATGACCGCGTTGATGCACAAATTGAAGTATATATAAACGGTAATGACAGCGTGTTGAAAGCAGGTAACTATCAAATAGCCGGCGACAAAAACATATATACTTTCAGAGCTTCGGAAGGGCTTAGTGAATTTATGGAGATTATAGGTTGTGCCTTATATTACACCAATACTGCCGGCGGTAATACATCTGCACATGAAATATATTATATTACGGCAGGTAACGTTGTTGTTACGGCAAACGATATGACCATATCGGCTACGTCTCATTTTGGAAGTATTATTAATATAAAATATACGGGTAGCCTAAAATTTACTCCGGCTCGTAGTTAGAAAAAAAACATATCTTATAAAAATTTAATCAGCGATATAGATATTTTCGGTAATAACGGAGATATCTATATTTTTTTGAGGATATTAAGAGAATATCAATAAAAAAACAGAGTAGGGTAGTGGTCTATATGTGGTATTGGAGTGTTTGTAGGGTAGCTATAAAATCCGTTTTATAACCTCTTTTATCACTTCGTTCTCGAATCCTCTGGAAACGGCAAAATTGTAGAGTTTTGCTTTGGTTTGATATGGGTCTTTGTCCTTGATTGTTTTGTGTTTGGCAGATAATATATCGGTCAAGACAGAGATATATTCGTCCGTATCTATATTATCGATAGCACTCTCTATTGATTGATTGCTTATACCTTTTTGTCGCAACATAAAAGCAATCTTTGTCTTTCCCCATCGGTTGAATTTAAATTTATCTTTTACAAAAGCATTGCAATAACGCTTTTCGTTGATAAAATCGTCTTTTTTGAGTTGTTCGATTATTTTTATTACATCCGAAACATCGACCGCCCATTTATCTAATTTTTCTTTTAGGTCATATTCACATTTTTCGCTCGAAACACATAACGAAGTTGCTTTATTTAGTGCTGTTTGATAATCCATTATTAGATTGTTTGGTATTATCCCCAAAAGTGTGTAAATAGTTTTTTTATTGTGTTGCAAAGTTATATAATAATTTTGATATTTTGGTGTTGCTAACAAAGGCTTGTGTAGCGAAGGCGTAGCCGTAGCGAAACAAGCCTTTGTTAGTCCCATCTAAACCTCTCTTTCTCATAATCCAACTTAGATACTTTTATATCATAAGCTTTTCGGCTCATAGCCACTCCCCCAAGCAACAACAGCGTTGCCTCAGGACTTGGCAGAGCTCCTCTCATCCTCGTAGTTCGCTTATAATCGCGATTTAAACGCTCTATCCAATTGGTAGAATAGATCATCGACCTTATGCGATAATCATACTGTAAGTAAGTGAAGTAAGAGTCGTTTCTTTCGTTGCTCTTGCGAGTTTTAAAGTAGGGATATAGTTTGCCCCATTTATCGCAAAGAGCAACAAATCGCTCTTTGGCTGACTCTATACTCTCGCCGCTGTCATTACGATAGAAAACCTCTTTAAAATCTTCCGACAACTCTCCTTTGTGCTTGGGTTTGACCTCTTTAAGAAACGCCCGCTGAAGATGAACAACGCACAACTGTACATCGGTCTGACTAAAATGTTTGGCTACGCTATCCTCAATGCCGGGCAAGCTGTCAGAAACAAACAAACCTATCTCTTTAACGCCTCGAGCCTTTAACCACTCAAAAATAGCTTCCAAATGAGTGCTGCTCTCGGTAGGGTAATTGTAAACGCCCAAAACCTCTCGCGTACGGTCGGGGCGAACGCCCAAAACAGTAAAATAGGCATCTTTGCTTACGCTATCAACCCTGCGGGTAGGGATAAACGTGGCATCGCCATAAACAATCGGATAATAGTCGTTCAGGGGACGATTCAGCCACGCAGAGACCTCTTCTCGGGCTGTCTCAAACATACGGCTGACTTGGCTCGTACTATAATGAGATCCGTAAATCTCGCCAAAAACTTCGCCTACCTGTTCCGTGGTAAGACCCGATTTGTACAGATGAAACGCTATGTTACGTGCCTCAGACTCTTGGTTCTTCAACAAGCCCAAAATGATAGGGTAAAAATTACCGTTACGTGTACGGGGAACCTGTAATTCAAGCATCTGACCATTGCCGTAAGATTTGCGAGGACGATAACCATTACTGCTGTCTCCGTTCGAAAAGTTGTATTCCGTGCGTTCTGATTTCATCAACGCCTCTAACGTTAGCTTAAGGACGGTATTCAACCCATTCTCCTCTTCCAAAAGCTGGGTAAGTATATCACTTACTTGTTTCTGTGTAAAGTCCATAAAATTATTCTTTTTGTTGTTCAAATATAAGTCTTTTGGGGATATTTACACACTTTTGGGGATAGTATCGATTGTTTTTTATATACTACATTTGATAAATCGGTCGTTGCCCGATATATCTTTTTTTAATACTATATTATGAAATCCTTTGTCTCTTAGGAAACTAACTATATCGTTACCGAATTTTCTATTTATTTCAACAAAAAGCATACCGTTTTCGTTGAGGTATGTTGTGGCAAGGTCGGCTATTTTTTTATAAAAGACAATAGGATTTTCGTTAGCGACAAACAAAGCCAAATCGGGCTCATAGTCGAGTACATTTGGCATCATATCCGTTTTTTCGGATATTGTTACATAAGGCGGATTTGATACTATTATATCATATTTTTGAGGTAAGCTGTATGTAGATAATATATCTGCCTGATAAAAATGTATTTTGGTATTATTTAAATCTGCATTCTCTTTGGCAAGGTCAATGGCATCGCAAGAAATATCTATGGCATCAACCTTTGACGCGGGTAGTTGAGCTGCTAACCCGATAGCTATACATCCGCTACCTGTACATATATCAAGTACTGTTTGTGCATTAGGATATTCGTGCAATATCCAATCCACCAGCTCTTCGGTTTCGGGGCGTGGTATTAGGACTCTTGAGTCTGTCTTTAATGTTAGACCGTAAAACTCTGTTTCGCCTAAGATATATTGTATCGGTTCGTACTTTTTTAGCCGTGCTATGGCATCATTAAGCCGTATCGTCTGTTCGTGCGAAAATATTATATTATCGGATATAAGCCTTTGCACACTGTCTATTTTGCCTATTTTATACAGAAGTAACGAAACGAAACTTTCCACCTCACTTTGGTTATATAAGGCAGAAAGTTCCGATTTTATATGTTTTATAACATTTATCATAAAAATATATTTTGCTATGCTCCCTTCAATCTAATCATCTGTATCAAATGCAATTAATTATTATCGTTAGTTGTCATTTTTTTGAGGGATTACGGATAATTGTTTTAGTTTAAAAACATTGGCATTAACAACATAAGCAACTCTTGATTTTCTTCGTTCTCAAAAGGTACGATTATACCTGCTTTCGAGGCATCGGCAAGCTCTACAATTATTTGATTGTCCGACATATTAGAGAGTATCTCTTCCAATAGAGCCGCTTTAAAACCGATTTCGATAGGAGCTTCGGAGTATTGACACAATATCTCTTCTTTTGCCGAAGTTGAGAAATCAATATCCTGAGTTGATACTTCAATCTTGTTATCTTTTATATTGAAGATAATCAAACCCGTACCTTGGTTTGAGAACACTTTTACGCGTTTGATAGCACTCAATAGCGATGTCCTGTCCACTATAGCCTTATTCGGATTGTTTTGAATAACAGCATTATAGTTTGGATATTTGCCCTCTATTCTGCGACAAATCATTTCGTATTCGGGCATTATGAAAGCCACATTTTTTTCGTCAAAACTTACTGTGATTTTTTCATCTGTTTTTACCAAAACATTTTTTAGTGTCAAAGCCGGTTTTTTAGGTAAAATAAACGAATTTTCAAAACCTATATTGATGTTTTTGATATTGTATTTTACAAGTTTGTGGGCATCAGTGGCTACAAAAGTTATATTATTGTCGAACATATCGAACAAAACACCTGTCATAGCAGGACGAGAGTCTTCTTCGGCAGTAGCGAATACAGTTTTGCTGATACCGTTTAAAAGCAATTCGCTTGTCAACTCTATAGTTTGGTGCTCCTTATCAAGTTCTTTGGGGCGAGGAAACTCTTCGCCGTTCTGTCCGACATCAATCCCCAAAAAGTCGCCATTATAAGTGCCACTCTCATTTTTTAGTACAATCTTAAAACTCTGTTCGTCTATATTGAAGTTTAGTATCTGTTCGGGCAACTCTTTGAGTATCTCCATTATTTTGGGAGGCATAGCAAATATAAGGTTACCGTTGTTTTGCTCCAAAGCAATTGATGTAGATAGGGTTGTCTCTAAGTCGGTAGCTACTATGGTAAGGCGGTTGCCTTCTATACGAAACAGGAAATTTTCGGCTACCGGTATGGCAGTCTTTGGGTTTATTACCTTTTGTACTATAGCTAACTTATTGTATAGTTCGTTTCTTGATATGGATAAATTCATAATATTAATATTTAATTGTTTGTAGTGTTAGTTTTGAGGGTTTAATTATTTCGCAAAGTTAAAAAAAAAATGATAACCGACAAAATTATGATACAGGCGAATAATTCCCAAAACGGCGAACAATACAATTTGTCGGGCGAAACTCCAAGAAGGTAAAATATTTGTACAACATAAACGTCAAAAAAAGACAGAGACTCTCCACTGATGTCTCTGTCTTTTTTGATTACAGCTTACTTATGCAGATTAAAAAGAAATTCAAGACCGCTCTCTTTGCGGTTTTTGACTGTTATATTGCCCTTGTGGAAGGCAACCGCATTTTTAACTATCGACAACCCCAAGCCCGAGCCACCGGTATCGCGTGTGCGACCTTCGTTGATACGGTAAAAGCGTTCAAACAGGCGTCTAAGATGCTTTTCGTCGGTAATACCGATACCCGTGTCGTAAAACGAGAAGTAGCAAAAATCTTTGTTTTCGTCGTATTGCGATATGTTGATTGTTACTCCGTCGCCGGCGTAACGAATGGCATTGTCGGATAAGTTGCGGAATATCGAATATAGCAGATTGCGGTTGCCCATGATTTTGAGGTCGGGAGCAATCTGCCACTTCATCTCTATGTTTCGCTCCGACATCGCGGTTTTTAGGTCGTTTTTGAGTTGTCGCAACAACTCGTCGAGACAGACACTTTCGGTTGCAAACGACTGTGGAGCCTCTTCCATTTTCGTTATCAATCCCATATCCCGTATCAGTTCTGACAACACTATGGTACTGTCGTAAGCCTTAGTGATAAAATGTTGTTTCTGCTCGTCGCTTACGGGCTGTTCCAATACCGTTTCGAGATAGCCTCTTATACTTGTAACAGGCGTACGCAGTTCGTGAGCGATATTGCCCGTCATCTCCTGTTTGAGCATACGGGTTCGCTCGTGCTTTGTTATGTCGTTGATTATGACCTCAAAACTCTTGTCGTCGAATCGATTGAGGCGGAGCGAAAAGGTTTTGCCCTGCTTGTCTATTTGCGTTTCGAAATAATTTTCTTTGGACTCCGATATAAAGCTGTTTATGCCACCCGAAGTAATATTTGACAAAATAGCCATCGGGTCGGCAGACAGTTCGTCGTTGATAGTATTGAGATATTGTATGAACAGACCATTGTAAAACTCTACTTTACTATCTTTGGAAAAAAAACATATACCTTCTCCGGAGGATTGAACGTGTTGAAACAGTTTTTCTCTCTGACTGTCTGCTTGTTGTTTGCTCTCTTGCAACAAGTGATAATTTTCTGCAATTTTTCGACCTATTTCGCCGAGTTCATCGTTTGGGAACTGAATATCCGCTCTTTGGTCGTGTCCTGCATTTACGGCAAAATCGCGAAGTTGTTTTATGGATTTACTAAAACGACCGGTAGCCAAATTGATGATTATCAACATTATCACAAATATCCCGACAATATAGTATAACGAAGCGTTGTCGGGTTTCAGAAAACGCTGTGTCTGAATATCGTAAGGCAAAGCTACACGTACATATATGTTGCCGAATTTTTTTGCATAATAAAGATACTCCTGATTGTTCGATATGGACGTTCTGATATAAGACCCTTCGCCTGTGGCGGCAGCATCTGTTATCTCGGGGCGTTGGGAGTGATTATCGAGTGAAGATATATCTTTTATAAAGTTGTCAAACAGCACATTGCCCTGTTTGTCGATAAGACTTAGTCGCATATTTTTTGGGAAAAGTCTGAGTAGCGTCTCTGTATGTTCCACATAGTTGCCGTCGCTGTTGATAAGTTCGGCATTGACTATTTCGGTGTAGGCTTCGAGTTTTTCTTCGAGAGCTTCGGTTTTGAACAGCTTTTCGCGAGATTGTTCAAATAGCACTACCACAACGGTAAATACCGTGAAAATAATCGAGAAATACAAAAACAATTTTTGTTTATAGCTTAATTTCATAAATTTGATGTATTAAATTTGTAACCATAACCGGAGCGATTTGTTATAAAAGTATGGTAATCGCCCATTTTTTTTCGTAATCGTGTAATATGCACATCGACAGTGCGTTCCGACACGAGTGTGTCGCCCCATACATAGTCCATTATTTGAGGACGAGAATATATCCGTTCCGTATTTTCGGCAAGCAGAGCAAGTATCTCAAACTCTGTTTTGGTAAGGGCTACCTCTTCGCCGTCGATATATAGGGTCTTATCTTGTAGGTCAATAGTGAGAGAGGCAAATTGCAACTTCGACGATTGTGTTTTTGAACTCTCGATCTTGTTGTCGTCGGGATAAACGGCTCTTTTCAATACGGCTCTGATGCGTGCAATAATCTCTTTTATAGAAAAGGGTTTGGATATGTAGTCGTCGCCACCGACCGAAAAGCCTGTAAGCATATCGTTTTCGGTGTCTTTGGCAGTGATAAATATTATTGGTGTATTAATATTTTCGTTGCGTAATTTTTCGGACATTTTGTATCCCGACATTTCGCCCATCATCACATCGAGCAGTATCAGCGAAAAGCTATTTTGCGAAATAATACCCAAAGCCTGCTCGGCAGAGTGGGCGCAGGTAACGGCAAAACCTTCATTTTTGAGGTTAAATTCAAGTATCTCACAAATGTTTTTGTCGTCATCAACTATCAATATTTTTTCGTTCATAAACAGGGAGCATTTTTGTTGCAAAATTAATCATAAAAACCGATAACGTATGCCAAAGAAAGAATCCCGCTTAGTTGATGACAGGTTTTTGCCCGCTGTGTTTTAGCACTTTGGCATCGACATAAAACACTATCTCTTCGATGATATTGCTGCAATGGTCGCCGATACGTTCGAGTTTGCGGATAACCAGCAACATTTTCAACGCACAACGTGCCATATTGGGGTCGATGGCGATATGCTCCGAAAGTACATCGATGGCATTGTGGTAGATAGCATCGACCTCTTCGTCTTTAAGCAATATCTTGCCTGCAATCTTGGTATTTTCGGAGTCGAAAGCCACAAAGCCGTCGGAGAGCATACCTATTAGTATATCGAACATTGTTTCGATTTGGAGCGATTCTATAAACTTCGGTTCTACACTGTTGCAGTCGGCTTCTATGACGTGGCGGGCTACACCTACGGCAAAGTCGCCGATACGTTCGAGTGTGCTGTTTATCTTCATCAGCGACAGTGTTAGTCGCAAATCGACAGCCACAGGGCTGTATAGGGCTATGTAGTTTTCGCAGTCGCTATCTATCTTTAACTCGAAGGCATCGACACGTTTTTCGCGGCTAACGATTTCGAGAGCCTGCTCCACATCGTTGTTTAAGAACGCCTGTTTCGACTTTTCGAGCTGCCACAGCACAAGGTGCCACATCTGTTTTATTTCGTCTTTCAGCGACGACATCTCTCTTTCCGTATGTTTCATATCGTATAATTATTTATTGTTTTTTTTATTACTTGTAGAAAAAATTTATCATCCAAATCGCCCTGTGATATAGTTTTGCGTAGATTCTTTGTCGGGGCTCAAAAACATTTTTTTTGTAGAGCTAAACTCGACAAGTTCGCCCAACATAAAAAAGCCCGTCATATCGCTCACGCGTGCTGCTTGTTGCATATTGTGAGTAACAATGACTATGGTATAATGTTGTTTTAGATTGTGTATGAGTTCTTCTATCTTCGATGTAGATATTGGGTCGAGAGCAGATGCGGGTTCGTCCATAAGCAGTATCGAGGGCGATACGGCCAAAGCTCTGGCAATACAGAGTCGCTGTTGTTGTCCGCCCGAAAGTTCGAATGCCGATTTTTTCAGTTTATCTTTTACCTCGTCCCAAAGGGCAGCCGCCACGAGCGACTCCTCGACACGTTGTTCGATAAATTTATTGTCGCCCATATTATTGACACGCAGCCCGTAAGCCACATTCTCGAATATCGATTTCGGAAACGGATTTGGCTTCTGAAACACCATACCGACCTTTTTGCGAAGCTCATCTACCTCAATCGATTTGTCGTAGATATTTTTACCCTCAACGATACATTCGCCCGTAAGACGAGTATCCCCAATCAAATCGTTCATACGGTTGAATATCCTCAAAAAAGTAGATTTACCACACCCCGACGGTCCGATAAAAGCGGTAACCGTATTGGCTTCCATAGCCATATTTATATTTTTCAGAGCGTGGAAATCACCATAATAAAAATTTATATTTTTTGCTTCTATCATCTTATTCTATTGATTTGCGTTGTTAATTTTTCTTTGTTTTTTTGCCCAAATATCGCCTTATAACGGTTGCCGTCAGATTCATAAGCAACACTATGACAATCAGCACAAGAGCAGTACCGTAAGCCATCGGACGCGATGCCTCTATGTCGGTGCCGCTGGTGGCTATTACATAAAGATGATAGGGCAGAGCCATTACCTGGTCGAATATGCTGTCGGGGAGTTTTGGCAAAAAGTAAGCCGCCACAGTGAAAAGTATTGGAGCTGTCTCGCCCGATACTCGTCCGATGGAGAGTATCAATCCTGTGATTATGTTGGGGAAGGCTGCCGGCAATACCACATTGTATATAGTTTGCAACTTGGTGGCCCCCAATGCTCTACTACCTGTACGATACGAGTCGGGTACGGCTTTCAGAGCCTCTTCGGTAGTACGTATTACAAGGGGCAAAACAAGAAGTCCCAATGTAAGAGAACCTGCCAAAATGGAGTCGCCGAAATCGAGTGCATTCACAAAAAGAGCCATACCAAAGAGTCCGAACACTATCGATGGGATACTGCCGAGATTGTTGGTCATAATACGAATAAATCGTACAACAACACCATTACCTGCATACTCGTTGGTATAGATAGCCGACATCACCCCCAAAGGGAAGGCAAATATCATACTACCCGCCACAAGGCAAACAGTACCCACAATAGCCGGAAATATACCGCCGGCGGTCATCCCTTCGGCAGGGGCAGACGAGATAAACTCCCAGTTTATAACACTCATACCGTTGTATATTATAAAACCAAGTATCCAAAACAGTATGCCCACCACTACGAACCCGAGCAATGTAAATACGGTAAATGCTATTTTTTGACTTATTTTTTTGTTCATTTTAGTGTTACTTATTTAATCCGCAGAAATTAATTATACCTCCTCATTGGGCTGTTTTTTGGAAATCATCTCGGCAGTAAAACTTATAATCATAGTAATTACAAACAAAATACACCCCAGCATAAAGAGCGATTGATAGTGGGCACCACCGGCAGGAGCCTCGCCCAGTTCGGCAGCAATGGTGGCAGGTATGGTACGCACCGACTCGAATAGAGAGTGTGGCATTACCGCCGCATTGCCCGTTACCATAAGCACAGCCATAGTTTCGCCGATAGCCCTGCCTATACCCAATACCACAGCGGCAGATATCCCCGATGCAGAGTATGGTACAACCACCCGATAGATGGTTTGCCACCGCGTAGCTCCCAGAGCCAAACTCGCTTCACGCATCGCTCTCGGAGTGTTTTGCATAGCATCTTCGGCAACGGTGATAATGGTTGGCAACGCCATAATAGCCAATATGAGACTGCCCGTGAATGCCGTTTCGCCTACCGAGAGCAAAAATATTTTCTGGACTATCGGCACAAGCACCACGAGACCAAAAAAGCCATAAACCACCGACGGAATACCGGCAAGCAGTTCGATGGTGGGTTTCATAAATTTTCTTAGTCGTTCCGAAGCCAACTCCGACAAATATATAGCCACTCCCAAGCCCAAAGGCAAAGCAATGACGATAGCCACAATACTGACTAATAGTGTACCGAGAATTAGCGGTAATAGCCCAAAGAGCGGTGCGGGCGTAGCGGTCGGTATCCACTGTGTCCCCGCGAAAAAGTTGCTAAGACTTATCTCTTTGGAAGGCAACCGCTTTACTCCGTGAATATCGGACGGTGCGTAACTATCGGGCAGATAGGCTATGATATTGGGGTTTGCCACTATTATCTCACCGAGTTTTTCGGGCAAAAGAGCATAGTCTTCGCCCAACTCTTCGTCGGAATAGAGCGAGAATATCTCATCGAAACGAAAAAGCATTATCTCCTCGTCGGCACCACCAAACTCTTTCCAATTGGTTGCTTCGGAGTCGAATATATGCTTCAAGTCGATAACGGTCAACTCTTCGACGCTGTTTTGGGCGTTTACATAGAGAGAGTATCCCTTTTCGACAGAGGGAGAACCGAACAGTCCTAATCCCTCTTTGAAAAGAAACACGACAATGAGCAAAATAGCTATACTTGTAACGGCACCACTTACGGTGAGTATGCTCTCTACTGTTTTTTCAATTATAACCCTGATTCTTTTCATACCAACAGGCTAAATATTTTTTTCAATTTATTAAAAAAAGCAATGTGGTGCTACTTGTTAAATCTATTTTATCGTTATAAAACCAACCTGAGACACTATTTTCTGACCGGTTTCGGATAGAACATAATCTATAAATGGTTTTACTTTGGCTTCCGATTTTACCTCATAATAGTAGTATAGAGGGCGTACTATCGGATAACTTTTGTTTTTGGCATTGGCAACCGACGGCTCCACATACTTTTTGCCACCGTCGTAAGAGACACTTACCGCTTTGACACTGCTGTTGATATAAGCAAGACCAATGTAACCGATAGCACCCTTTGTTTGGCTTACCGACTGCACTATGGCACCTGTGGCGGGCATACTCATAATACCGCTTAGGTAGTTTTTGTTTTTTAATACGCTCTCTTTGAAAAACTCGTAAGTACCCGACGACGTTTCGCGCGAGTAGGGTACTATTTTCAAATCGTCTCCGCCCAGCTCTTTCCAGTTTTTGATTTTACCTGTGAAAATGCCTTCGAGCTGTTCGCGAGTAAGTTTTGTTACCTTGTTCGATGGGTGAACTACTACTGCCAGAGCGTCGTAAGCCACTATTATCTCTTTGACGGTTTTGCCCGCCTCTTTTAGTTTCTGTCGTTCGTCGAATTTTATACGACGCGAAGCCTGAGCTATGTCTGTTGTGCCTGCCAGCAGTGCCGATATTCCGACTCCGCTGCCTCCGCCCGTTACCGATACGTTACTCGATTTGTTGTTTTTTTTGTAGTCTTCAGCCTCTTTTTGCGATAAAGGCAATACCGTGTCCGAGCCTTTGATGCGTTGGGAATTTGCGCTAACGGCTACTACAAACACTGCGATTGATGCAATAATTAATCTTTTCATCTTGTTGTTTTTTACTTTAAAATTTATACTTATTATTTTACGTTGCAAAAGTAATAGTGCTATGTTACGCCCGAATGTCGATTTTGTTAAGAAACGATTACGAATTTTGTCGTTAGCCGTCGGCTTGGGGTACTTGGGTTTGATACCACTGTGTCGGAAACCAATAGCCGACGGCTAACAATCAAAACTTATATTGTAGTCTCACAGTAAAAATATTGTCTTTAATATCTTGATTGAAAGAGTCCAAACTGTCGCTCTTCTCGTTCTTTATCAAATCAATATAAGCCTGTAAGCGGATAGCGTGAGTTGCTCTCCACAACAAACCAAAACCGAAGGTGTTGTATGCCACATCGCCTTTGTCGGTGCCGTTGTTGCCCACCTCGTTGCCCGATACATTTACGTTAGGGTCGTACCAATCGTATTTTACTATTGCCGATATAGGCAACGAACCCAAGTCTTGCACAAGCATCACATAACCGCCGTTGAAATCACGTATATAGGTATCGCTCGTTGGTAGAGTCGATGCATTCGGACTTTTGCTGCCTGTCTTGCCCCCGGGTTGAGTACCCATAAGATATTCGGCGTGCAGTTTGGTCATTCCGAGCGTACTTATTATATTAGCCTGTGCGTCGATACCGAAGTATTGGCGTTTGGCAAACTGCCCTTTGTTGTTGGCATTATTGTTTAATACAAATGCGTTGCCCTCCATAGTATAAACATTCTCCGTACCCTGATAAACATTGCCGAAGTAGGCAGACACGCCTATGCCCCATTTATCCCAATTACCCAAACTTTTGTTTGCACTGAGTCGACCGATGAAATCCTTCTTGTTGTCGGTATCCGACTTTATGCCGTTGCCTGCAAAAAGTCCGCCTTCAAGTTTGAAGAAGTTCCAAGGCGATGTTTTACTTGCTTGTAGTACAACCATTGCTCCCAAGTCGCGTTCGTCGGGAAAAAGAGTCTGAAACACCATAGAGCGTTCGGGCGACTCTCGAACAGACGACGAATAGCCTATTTCGTATCCGAAAGGACGGTCGAAGATACCTGCTCTAATAGCATTTGTGCCACTCCAAAAGTCTTTGAGGTTCAGATAGGCATCTTTGAGTCCGACGCCCTTTTCGGTAATATCCAACTGAAATACTCCCGATGCAATACCTTCTATATAGGTAAATTTTATTCGTCCGCGACGTATGCCCATACGCCAAAACGAATTGTCTGTTTTTTCGTTGGCAGCGCCTACTTTGAGAGATGCGTTTGATTCGCCGTACTGAAGCTGTGTCTGAATATAACCCGAAACTTTTAGCTTTTTTTGCAGTTCGATACTCTCTTCGAGGTTCTGCAAACGTTGTTCGACCTGCTCCATTGGCGAGATTTCGCTCTCCTCCTGAGCCAAAACATTAAACGATACCAAAAGGCAGACTGCCAAAGCTATCGCCTTTATTAATCTCAACTCCGATAATAAATGTGTCATACTTTGATTCAATTTTTTTTG
>JBGXXV010000090.1:0-3244 GCA_041814825.1 Bacteroidota bacterium
ATTATACAAATAGTATTAACAATATAAAATAGTAAATGATTATGAAAAACTTATTTTTATTGATGATTGGTATTACCCTATTTACAAGTGGTTGTACCCAAAAGGAGGCAAATAATTGCAATTGCAACTTTATCGACTTCAAGTATTACAATGGCGAAAAGTACTATTTGGGACCGATATCGAACGACTACATTCTGATAGGTATCGACACCAACTACAGCGATATCCAAATCAAAGATTTTATCTCTACTATCAACACATTCGACCCCGATTACCAATATACGATTTATAGCGGAGACAGCTATATGTTTAAGGAGATTCCTATCAAGTTAAGTACACCGAAAACCTGCAAGGAGATTACTCAAATTATTGCCGATTTGACCCAAAACTCTATTGTAGCTTATGTTCATTATACGATGCAGACAAATGACTGTACAAATGATATTTGGGAAACTATCGGTAATATGTGTATCAATAGTTATGGTAGCAGTTTTTTTATAAAAGTATTTGATGAAACGGATTTGAGTATGTTGTATCAAAAAATTGCCGAGACCAATACAGAGTTTGTACAACAAAATTCATTTATGCCCAGATGGTTCGAAATCAGAGCTACAAAAAATTCTATGGGCGACGCATTAAGAATGGCCAACTATTTTCAAGAGTCGGGATTGTTCGAAGCAAGTGATGTAGCTGTTTCAAAATATCCGGTGGAGTAATTGGATTTGTGCTTACCGAAACAATAAAAGTGTCAATGAGTTATTATTTTGTAGCTCCGTATGGTTTATGTATCATCTATATATCCCAGCTAACCGATATTTTGAAGTTGGTACCGGGCATAGGATAATTTAATACTACATCATATTGCTGGTTGAATAGATTATTAACATCAAGATTTACATATAGTTTGCGGTTATTTTTAAATATAAAGTTATAGCCCAACGACAAGTCGTGAGTGTACCACGGCAAAACATAATCCATATCCGGACGGTTTGCCGACCCATTATAACGCTCGCCGGTATAGATAAAACAGTAATTTAACCGAAAGGCATAAAAATTCAGATTTAGAGCCGAACTAATGCTATGTAACGGTGTATATGGAATATACTTTTTGTAGATACCCGAAGTGGGGTCTGTAAAGTCTCTTGCATTTTGGTAAGTATAGCTTGTCAAAATATTTATATATAATTGTTTTGCCAAACGCAACTCTGCATCAAACGAAAAATCTACTCCGATAATTTTTACCTTGCCGAGATTGCTCATCTGCCAACGAAAAGAGCTGCTCGTGGGTATCGCTACAATCTTATCTTTTACCTCATTGTAATACATATCGAGGCTGATATTGAGGTTTTTGATTACCCTACTCTGCTGTTTGAGTATATACTCTGCTCCGAAGTCAACCTGATTCACAAATTCGGGACGTAGCTTGGAGGCTCCAAGTATTATGGAGGTATAGTACAAATCATTGAACGTGGGCATTCTAAACGAACGTTTTATAAATCCTCTAAATGATAGAGGAAAATGGTCGAACGGTTCGTAAGTGGCAATAAGCGAGGGTGAATACGCTGTTTTGTCGGGAGTAGCATTGCCATAACGCAGATTTTCGGATATATAATTTATCAACATAGCCGACTGCACCTTTATTCGTTTTAGTTTGAGATTAGCCGAAAGAGCGGTAAATAAAGAGTGGCGGGTAGGAAAAACAAATTCTCTCATATCGGCACTAAGAAAGTTGTATTGATAATCGACAGACAACGACATTTCAAATATTTTATCGAACCGATAGCCCTGAGCAACAGACAGATACGCCTCCTGCTGACGATATACATTATCTATCATAATGGTAATAGTATCGGGCTGAATATAGTGCAAATAGTCGTTGGCATACTTGGCATTGACCAAAAAAGAGTATTTGTTGAACTGTTGTTTTAATGATGTTTGCACAAAAAAGTTGTTGTCCCACTGGCGGTCGCCGTGGCGGTATAGGTTACGGGCGATATATCCGGGTAGCCCGCGTTCCGAATTGTAATTGTAAACTTGTAGTTTCCAATCGCCGTGGCGTGTGGTACCAAATAGTGTACTTTCTACACGCAGTGCTTTTATATCGGAGTTCTCACGAACGAGAGTAGTATCGTATCGTGTAAATCGGTATTTACCGTCCGCACTCAGATATTCGGCAGAAGCCGACAGATTAATATTGTCAGTCAGTTTTTGTTGCCACACAAAAGAGGGATTTATCAAACCGAAAGAGCCCGTTTTCATTCGTATCGTTGCATTATATCGTCGATTATCGACAAATTGAGGGCGACGCGTATTGAGGTAAATCGTTCCGGCTGCCCCATAATCTTTTGCCGATTGCAGGAGAGACGATTTTTGACCATTATAAATAGATATACTTTCTATATTATCCAAAGAAAAACGACCCAAATCCACCTGTCCGTTTTGTGCATTACCCATCTGGATACCGTCATAAAAAACTCCCATATGATTGGTACCCATAGAGCGGATATTAATGGTCTTCAACCCTCCGATTCCTCCGTAGTCTTTTACCTGAACTCCCGAAAAATACCTTACAGCATCGGCAACAGACTGTGAATTGAGGCTCTGAAGCGTTATGCCCGAAAGTCTTTTGGGAGGTATTATCTCGGCAACGTTTTTCTTGCCTACAATCTCAAATTCATCTATATCATAGACCTGAATAGTATCGCTATCCGATTGAGCATTAACGACCATCGGTAACAACGTAATTACCAACACATTAAATATTTTGCAAAAATATTTATCACAAAAATAAAAAAAATGAAACAACATAACTATAAACCTTATCCACGAGGCTGTTTAATTAGACAATCAATATTCGGGCAGGTCTTCTGACTCATCTCTTGCGGTTACCGCAACCGCCATTACTTTTGCCTTCCCAATATCTATATCAATATCAGTGGTTTATAAAAAAGTAATATTTGTAAAAGAGATTCACAGCAGCGGGACTGTTGCAGATTTTCACTGCATTCCCTATTAATCTCATTAGAACCCGATTGTTTTGCAAAAGTAATAAAACTTTATCAGTTACAAAACAATTTATTCTCCAAGTATTGATGTAAATATTTGGCTGTGTTTTAAAAAGTATGATGATGTAAAAATTTGACAATTAGGGAATAAAGTTGTATTTTTGTTGAATGCTAATAACAATAAAACTCCACTGCCCCAATTGTCAGAGTACAAAGATAGTCAAAAATGGCAATAAAAA
>JBGXXV010000091.1:0-10775 GCA_041814825.1 Bacteroidota bacterium
AATTTCATAATCATTCTTACCTATTACACCGTCCAAAAGAGCCTCTGCAAGTATCACGAAAACATTCTCTTTGGTATATGGGTTTTGAGTTTTCAGCAAGACATAATCTATATTAGCTCCTACCGCCAAAGCCGTATTGGAAGGCAAAGTCCAAGGCGTGGTAGTCCAAGCTACAAAATATATTTGTTCGCTGACGTTGGTTTTTTTTATCAAATCTTTTGCCTTATCGGTCGTATCTTTTAGTTTAAACTGTGCTATACACGTTGTATCTTTTACATCGCGATATGCTCCGGGTTGATTCAGTTCGTGGGTACTCAAACCTGTACCGGCAGCAGGCGAATATGGCTGAATGGTATATCCTTTGTACAACAGTCCTTTGACATACAACTGCTTCAACAGATACCACAAAGTCTCTATATAGCGATTGTCGTATGTGATATAAGGGTCTTTCATATCTACCCAATAGCCCATCTTTTTAGTCAAATCTTCCCATTCGCGAGTATATTTCATTACTTCGGTACGGCATGCGGCATTATACTCCTCTACCGAAATAGTTTTTCCGATATCTTCTTTGGTAATACCCAACATTTTTTCCACACCAAGCTCTACCGGCAGACCATGCGTATCCCAGCCCGCTTTTCTTTTTACCTGATAGCCTTGCATGGTTTTGAAACGACAAAACACGTCTTTTATGGTACGTGCCATAACGTGATGAATACCGGGCATACCGTTTGCCGAAGGAGGTCCCTCATAAAACACGAAAGAGTGCTCTCCTTGACGTTCGTTGACAGAGCGCTCAAAAACATCATTTTTTTCCCAATAATCCAATATTTTCTTATTTATTTCTGACAGATTAAGTCCTTTATGTTCAGGGAAATGTTTCATCGTATAAAAAGATATGATTTAATATTTTATAAAATGCAAAATTATAATTTTTTGTCGAATTGTCCGAATTTTATTTATTCATTAACGTATCACTCTCCTCCTCAGCATCTATGGGCAACACTCCGGTAACTTTATTGATACGGTATTTTGTCAACATCTGATTCGACTCAAAACCTATTCCGTTTATAACCATAGTTTTTTTTGTAATCGATATAGGAGCGTCCGAATATATCTTTTGTTGCTTTTCGTCCCAATTTAATATATCGGTAGAGAATGTTTCGCCCGATATATTGGTACAACGCACACTGTCTTTAAGAATCCATAGTTTTTCAATATCGTAATATATAGCCCATTTACAGTCAATTTGGGCATCTGCCTTATAATTTTCGTCAAATCGCTCAAAATGTAATCCTTTCGGGAACAACCAGTTGCTACGTTCTTCTTTGTCGAATATCAGCATTTCGGGTGTAGTAATCCTATATCTTGTTATCCCCGAATCCGAAATCACCGTACTTATTTCGCGGGCTACCAATGAAGGTGTTTTTTGCCTGTCTTCGACTTTCCCTTCGGTTACCGGTTTGTTGTGAGAACAGCTCTGAAACGGGCAAGAGAATATTACCATCAAAACAAAAACCCACAGCAAGCTATGGTATATTTGACATTTGCCAACAACGCTATTTTTCATTGTATAATGTTTTGGGGTTGTAATCAAAGCAATCCAAGCTCCAACTTTGCCTCTTCGCTCATCATATCTCTATCCCATTCGGGTTCAAATACGAGGCGTATCTCCACCGATTTTACACCTTCTATTGCAGAGACTTTCTGTTTGGTGTCTTCCAAAATAAAGTCTGCCATCGGACAGTTGGGAGCAGTAAGAGTCATGGTTATGATTACCTCTCCATTTTCCTGACAATCAACATCATATATAAGACCAAGATTATATATATCTACCGGAATTTCCGGGTCATAAACGGTCTTTAACACTGCTACTATTCTCTCTTCGAGTTGCAAAAAGTTATTGTCTGACATATATTTCTTTTTTAAATACAAGTAAGTTTTATAACATGCAAAATTATTATTTTTTTTAGAACTATCAGAATAAATTCAATCCGCCTACACAATAAAACGACCATTCAATATCTTGAATGGTCGTTTTATTTACACGCAATTAGGAGTGTTTTTAGGCTATAATGGCTTTATAGGCTTCTGCATCAAGCAAGTTATTAACTTCCGACGGATTGGTCATTTTCACTTTTACCATCCAACCTTCACCATAAGGGTCTGAATTAACGAGTTCGGGGTTATCTTCGAGTTTGGGATTTACTTCCAAAATCTCACCTCCGACAGGCATAAACAAATCCGAAACTGTTTTCACCGCTTCGATAGAGCCGAATACGGCTTCATGTTCCAATGTTTCACCTTCGGTAGTAATATCAACAATTACTATTTCACCCAATTCACTCTGAGCAAAGTCGGTAATACCGACATAAGCCACTTCGCCCTCTACACGAACCCACTCGTGGTCTTTAGAATACTTTAAATTACTTGGAATATTCATTTTCTTTTGATAAATAATTTATTTTTTGATTTTTAGTTTATGTTTCTTGCAGAAATCCGTAAGAATGTCTTTCAAGTTAGGATAACCTATTTCTTGTAGTTCATATCCTACTTTCACCGTTGGTTGTTTGATTTTGATAATTCTACCCAAATCTATTGGAGTACCTATAACAACGGCATCACAAGGCGTATTGGCAATGGTTTTTTCCAAATCTTTTACTTGCTGGTCGCCATAACCCATAGCAGGAAGCAATACTCCTATTTCAGGATAGTGTTCGAAAGTATCTTTGAGCTTACCTACCGTATAAGGACGTGGGTCTACCAATTCGCCCGCACCGTGTTTCATTGCAGCCACAGTACCTGCCCCTATCTTCATCTCTCCGTGAGTGAGAGTAGGACCGTCTTCTACTACCAGTACTTTTTTGCCCTTAATCAACTCCGGTTTATCTACCGTCAGATAAGACGCTGCATCTACAACCACAGCTTTCGGATTGATTTTGGCGATGTTTTTACGAACAGTATTTATATCTTCCAGAGTAGCAGAGTCTATTTTATTTATACAAATAACATCAGCTATACGAGCTACTACTTCTCCGGGGTAATATGACACTTCGGCATTAGGACGCAGAGGATCGACTACTCCAATGGTAAGGTCCGGCGTATAGAAAGGGAAATCATTGTTACCGCCGTCCCAAATAATTACATCGCAACCATCCGGGTCTTTTTCGGCTTCACGAAGTATGGCTTCATAATCAACTCCGGCATAAATAACATTGCGTTTTGTAACCACGTGAGGCTCATACTCTTCCATCTCTTCAATAGTACATTTGTGTTTTTTTAGGTCGGCAACGGTAGCAAAACGCTGTACTTTTTGTTTTACCAAATCGCCATAAGGCATCGGATGGCGTACGGCAACAGGCTTTAAGCCCATTTCTACCAAAAGCTCTATCACTCTGCGAGATGTTTGTGACTTACCGCAACCTGTACGAGTAGCTCCGATAGCTATCACAGGTTTTGTCGATTTAATCATAGTATCTTTTGTGCCAAGCAACCAAAAGTCCGCTCCGGCAGCATTGACTATGGCACTTACGCCCATTACACGATTATAAGGAACGTCCGAATATGCAAACACACATACGTCAACTTTATATTTTTTTATAAGAGCGGGCAACTCCTCTTCGGCAACAATAGGAATCCCTTGCGGATAATCTTTACCTGCAAGTTCTTTAGGGTATTTTCTACCGTCAATATCAGGAATTTGGTTTGCTGTGAAAGCTACTACGTTGTAGTCTTTGTTCCCGCGGAAAAAAGTATTGAAATTGTGAAAATCTCTGCCTGCGGCACCAATAATGATTACGTTTCTTTTCATAAAATTAATTTGATTTTTTTAAGTTTTAATATTTATATTGTTTGTAATTAATTGCTTTATCTAACATCGGCAAAGATAATTTTTTTTTTTGACAAAACGAATAAAAAATTTCTTTTATGTTATGTTTTTTTTACAAAAAAAGAGTCGCTAAGTGATAGCAACTCTTCGTTTCGTACAATAAACCGACAAACAATTAAGGATTTATCTTTATCGAAAGCCCTCCGTAAAACATAGCTCCATACAAGGGAGCATATATAAATGCGGCATCGTCTAAATGTTTTTCGTCTTGGATATAACTGAATATATTTTTGCATCCTACATATAGATTAAATATCTGTCCTAAACTTTTAGACACCTTTGCATTTACCAAAATATATGGTTTGGTCTGTTTTATCTTAGATGTTTCGGGGTTTTCTTCGCTATTGTAGTCTATATACATTTTGCCCTGATAATCGGCATTAACAGAGAAAAACCACGATTTGGGAGAATATTCCACTTTGACTCCGCCGGTAGTCTGAGCAAAACGTGGGATATATCGACTTATCTCTCTGTACGAAGTAGTATCCCAACCCGCTCTTACATTGCGATATCTGCCGTCATTAAAAGTAAAGTCCAAACCAATATTGAGGTCTCTTACCGGATTCATCAATATCGAAAGTTCTACCCCTGCCACTGTTGCATCATCTATGTTATTCCACTGATATGTATAACCAAGTGCTTGAGCTTCTGATGAAGCATCATCAAAATCAATTTTATCTTTTAGATAGGTATAAAACAGGTTACCGCTTATTTGGAAATGGTGACCGTAGTAATCTGCCGACAGATTGCCACTATACGATTTTTCGGGACGCAAGTCCGGCGACTTCCATACTCTTGGAGAGCCGCTACACAGGTGAAGGTCTTCCGAAAAACCATAAGGAGCACGGAAGCCTGTACCCGCATTGGCTCGTAGAGTAATATGCTCGTTTAGGTTATAACGTATTGCCAAACGAGGATTTACGGTAGTTTGTTTAAAACTTGTTTTTGGGAACGCTTTGTCGAATACCACGCTATCCGAGAGGTATTCCTCTCCCGACGAGTGATAGTCGAAACGTACACCGGGTACAACTGTCAGTTTTGAATTGATATTCCATTCATCTTGTACAAAAGCTCCTATCTCGTGTGCTTGCTTGTATGCCGTTGATTTATAAGACGTTTTATAATAAGGACTTGTTTTATCTACCACTATATAAAGCCCTGTTTCGTTTAATCGTGTCATATAATTTTGTACTCCAAACAGTAGGTTGTGTCTGCCGAGTTGTGTACCTAATGTAAGGGTCGATACCAATGTATTCTCTTTGGCTATATATGGACGCATACTTTGAACATCGGGAGTAGAGTCGTTATGAACGGACATATAATCTCCTAAATACGAATCATTCGTTGCTTCACGATTGTGATTTATATATGCAGTGGTAAAAGTAATGTCTGTCTTCTCTCCTAATGGTTTGATATATGTGAGTTCGGCTTCGTAGCGGTTGGTCGTAATATTTTCGGTCCCCTCGGTAAACGGATTTTTGTATAAATCGTCTGTAATGGTACCGCCGGCACGCTTTTCGTTGATAGCTTTACCTCGTATTATAAGGCGATCGTCGGAGAAAAAAGGGTTGTCGGCATACAGACTAAAACCGAAATTATGCAGGTTTGATGCCACACGGTCGGATATATTGTCTTTCTTTTTGACTTCTGCCAAGGTATTACCTTCGCTTGTCTGGTCTATTATGCCGTGGTCTATCTTTTGAGCATATACGTTCAGACCGATATTGCCTTTCTCGTTACGAATAGAGCCGTTAAGGTTATATACATTTGTACCATAACTTCCGAATTGCACGTCGGCAGATATAGAAGGCACGAGAGACGGCTCTTTGGTTATAATATTGATGGCTCCCGCCACAGCACTACTTCCGTATAGAGCCGAGCCTGCCCCTTTTACGACTTCGATACGGTCTATATCTCCCGTACCTATTTGTTCCAGACCATATACGCTTGCCAACCCCGAATATATAGGCTGTCCGTTGATAAGAACCTGAGTGTGTTCGGCACCCAAACCCTGCATACGTACCATAGTGAAGTTACAGAATTGACACTGATTTTCGACCCTTATACCCGATACTCCTTCCAGAGCCTCAAAAACATTCCAAGCATTTTTGTTTTTCAATGCCTGTGCCGTAACTACTTCGGTGCGTATGGGTACGTTTTTGATATGATGAGGGGTTCGAGTCCCTGTTACTACTACTTGTTCGAGGTTGAATGCGTCTTCTTCGAGCTCGAAAAAAATCTCGGTAGATTTCCCTTGTACCATTGTTACCTCTATCTCTTTTGACTTGTAGCCATCGCTACTGGCTACAATAATCTGTTTGCCCAAAGGCAGATGAGCCAATTTATAATGTCCCGTTACATCTGAGCGGGTACCCATTTTTGTCCCTTTTACCGTAATGGTAGCAAACGGGATATGTTCTCCGGTATTTTGGTCTTTTACATCACCAAAAAGCATTGCATCTGTCTTAGACGATTGCGAAAACAGATTGACCGCACATATAAGTGCAATGAATAAAATAAAAATTTTTCTCATAAAAAAATGATTGTCAGCGTTTTAATTACTTATTGTTTATTATTAATATTTGCGTTAAAAAATTTTGCAAAATTCTGCAAATTATTTGAAACACACAATCACTATAAATAGTGATTTTTGATATCCGAAATCACTACAAATAGTGATTTTTGTTCTTTTTTCAATTTTTTATTTTTAATTTTGCAAACATTTTTTTTGAGTATTTTCACACAATAACTTATATAATTTAATTAAATGAATATGTCAGACTCCAAATTGACATCAAAGAACTTTGTCTTGATTACCGTAGCCAACCTATTTATGGCTATCGCTTTCTATTTTATGACCCCCGTAATGTCTGTCTATATGGCTGATACATTCGGTTCTACCGAACAGCAAGTGGGGATAGCTATGTTTGCTTTTACTATTGCCGCTATCGTAGTACGCCCATTCGCGGGCTACCTCCTCGACGGGCTAAACCGACATACGGTCTATATAGTCTCGTTTATCCTATTTATTGTCTCTTTTCTGGGCTATCCGCTGGTGGGAACAATAGGCTTGTTGGTGGCACTCCGATTTTTTCACGGAATGACTTGGGGTTCTATCAACACATCGGCTTATACGTTGGTTATCGACTTCATACCGGCCGAGCGTCGCGGTTTGGGGCTGGGTATCTTTGGTATGTCTATGAATGTAGCTATGGCTATATCGCCTATCATTGCCCTTAACATAGCAAAAGCAACGGGTTATATGTGGGTTTTCTACACTGCCGTAGCCGTATGTTCGGTTGGATTTATACTTATCACATTTCTTTCGGTTACAAAGCAGAATGGAGTGCTACAACGCCTCTCTGTCTCGAACCTTTTGGAGCGAAAAGCACTACCGATTGCACTCAACGCCACTATTACCCAAATACCTTATGGCGGTATCATCGCCTTCATTGCTCTATACAGCCGTTCTATCGGCGATGCTAATTTTGGCATTTTCTTTATACTTATGGCAGTGGGCTTTGTCTCTACGCGTGTAATATGCGGTTGGCTCTACGACAAATTCGGACCTCGCAATGTTATCACAGGAGGGATTTCGGCAATATTTGTAGGGCTTATTGTACTTGGTTACTTTGCCACTGCTTTCGGTTTCTACTCTGCCGCCGTCGTACTCGGTGCGGGCTTTGGTGTGCTTTCGCCCACATTTCAGGCGATGGCAAACAAATATATTGCTCCTCAACGTCGCGGAGCGGCAAACTCGACATACCTTGCTTGTTTCGATAGCGGAATGGCATTAGGAATGGCTCTATTCGGCGTGCTTATCCGACTGGTTGGGTACAAAGGCACTTTCTTTGTGGCTGCCGGAGTCGAAGTATTGGCAATGACATTCTTTTTTACTGTCACTCTGCCGTATTTTCGCAAACTTGGGTCTGAAAACAGCAGACAAGCAACGGTTTAAACGTTTTTTCGTTTACGAAATTACTTTTTTATGGAGAAAAAATTATTCAAATTATTAACTTAATGCTTTTTAATACAATAAAAAATTGTAACTTTGTGGCTCATTTTCGACTATGAATGTTTTTGTAAAATAATCTAATATTAATAACATAAAAAATATCGGTAATTATGGATTTCAAAAAGTATCCGATGGCAGAGCCATATAAGATAAAAATGGTTGAGCCGTTGAAAGTAACAACTCGCGAATATCGCGAAAAGGCAATGAAAGAGGCAGGCTACAATACTTTCCTGCTTAGAAGTGAAGATGTTTATATCGACCTTTTGACCGACTCAGGTACCAATGCCATGAGCGAAGACCAATGGGCAGGTATGATGTTGGGCGATGAGGCTTACGCAGGCTCGAAAAACTACTACCACCTCGAAGATGCCATGCACGAATGTTTCGGTTACAAACACCTTATCCCTGCTCACCAAGGACGTGGTGCCGAACAACTCGTATCAAGAACATTCATCAAACCGGGGCAATATGTACCGGGCAATATGTACTTCACCACCACAAGAGAGCATCAGGAGCTTGCAGGCGGTATTTTCGTCGATGTTATTTGCGACGAGGCTCACGACCCGAACGACGAAAGCCCTTTCAAAGGTAATGTGGATTTGAACAAGTTCGAAAAACTTATCAAAGAAAAAGGAGCCGAAAACATTGCTTATATTACAGTAGGTGTAACGGTGAACCTTGCCGGAGGACAGCCCGTTTCTATGGAAAATCTCCGTGCTGTGGGCAAAATGGCTCACGAAAACGGTATCAAAGTAGTACTTGATGCTACACGTGCTATGGAAAATGCATATTTTATCAAAATGCGCGAACCGGGCTATGCCGACAAATCGGTTAAGGAGATTTTGCGTGAGATGTGTTCTTATACAGATGCTGCTACCTGTTCGGGTAAAAAAGACTTCCACACCAATATCGGTGGTTTTGCCGCTTGTAACGACGACGATGCTGCCACTCAAATGCGTGCAATGGTAGTGGTTTATGAAGGTTTGCAGACTTACGGAGGTATGGCCGGACGTGATATGGAGGCTATGGCTCGCGGTATGCTCGAAGCCTGCAACGACGATACTATGCGTCATCGTATTGCCCAAAGCGAATATCTCGGCAATAAACTTATCGAAGCGGGTATTCCGGTAGTACGTCCTATTGGCGGACACGGTGTATTTATCGATGCAAAAGCCTTCTATCCGAATGTACCGCAAGAACAATATGTGGCACAGGCTTTGGCTGCCGACCTTTATGTTCAATGCGGAGTACGTTCTATGGAACGCGGTATTGTTTCGGCAGGTCGCGACAAAGTAACAGGACACGAACACAAACCAAAACTCGAAACCATTCGTCTGACAATTCCTCGTCGTGTTTATACTCAATCGCACTTCGACATCGTTGCAGACGGAGTTATTGAGCTATACAAAGAGCGTAGCAAGGCTCGCGGTTTGAAGATGGTTTATGAGCCGAAAGCTCTTCGTTTCTTCCAAGCAAGATTCGAAAAACTCTAATCGAAAAAATACTGTTTAACTCATAATAATCGAATCGGCGGTAAGTGATTTACTGCCGATTTTTTTATTTATTAATACGATATATGTTGGTTACAACAACCTACAACTTATAAGATTTATTTTTTTTAACTTTGCAATACAATAAAAAAATATTTCACACACTTTTAGGGATACTTATAATTATCCACAAAGAGGATTTATAAATAATAAAACAACATATTTTGTGTAATGAGAAATAAATGTTTGAATTGCAACCATACTACAACCGGTAATTTTTGTAGCAATTGCGGTCAAAAAAAGTACAGACGTATCGACAAAAAGTATATTGGGGAAGAGTTGGGATATATGGTATTTCACGCCAACAAAGGATTTTTTTATTCTATAAAGAGTATTATCAAAAATCCGGGCAAAACAGCCAAAGAGTTTATCGATGGCAAAAGAGTAAATCATTATAAACCCATTCTGCTTACTTTTGTGTTGAATGGTATCCTTGCTTTTATCTCATTCAAACTGATTGGAATAGAAAACACTTTAAACGATTATTATCGAAAACATAATATCAGCTCCGAATTTACGAATGATTTTCTAACTTTTTTTTCGAGCTATAATGCTCTTATAATGACGTTTCTCATACCTATATCCGCTTGTGTTACCAAAATCATATTCCGTAAATGGGGACACAACTATTACGAACATATCGTAGCCAATTCATACATACTATCTTTATATACATTAATAAATATTGTCTTATCTCCTTTAACATATATTTTTAGAGATAACATCGAAATTGCTATTAACCTAAGTTGGTTGACGGCATTGATTTTGCCTCTTATTTTTATATGGTTTTTCAAGGAGTTTTACAAGGACAAACCTCTTAAAATCATAATCAGAAAAGTACTCATATTCATTGTATTAATAATTCTGATAATATTTATTTTGTTTTCCATATTAGCGGTATTGTTTTTGGTTATATAATATCTTAAAGAGTCGAAAAATACTTGACTATATTCTACCTCGACAGTTCCCGCAGAGGTTTATAATGATTGTTTTTTTATTTTATCAAAAAGCAGTAATTTTGCACCTGATTTTAATTTTCCACACAACAAATAGAGACTACAATGGAATTACCAAGCAAATACAATCCTTCGGAGGTAGAACAAAAATGGTACGACTTCTGGTTGAAACATAATTTTTTTCACTCCACACCCGATGAAAGAACCCCCTACACCATCGTAATACCGCCGCCGAACGTTACAGGCGTGCTACATATGGGGCATATGCTCAACAACACCATTCAAGACGTACTTATACGCAGGGCAAGGCTAAGAGGGCTGAATGCCTGCTGGGTGCCGGGTACCGACCACGCTTCCATCGCAAC
>JBGXXV010000092.1:0-3340 GCA_041814825.1 Bacteroidota bacterium
CCTACTTTCTTTTTCTTATCAAGAAAAGAAAGTAAGGGCGGGGTTTGGGGCGGATAGCCCCAACCTAAGAGAGAAGAAAACAAGATTGGGGCTTTGGGACGATTGATAATATATTGGACAGTAATGAAATTTTATAAACAAAAAACCGAAATTCAAAAAGCTATCACCCTAAATGGTAAAAAAAACTTTTATCGGACACTAATAATAATTTTTAGTAACTTTGCTATCGTTTTTTTTGAAAAGAATAATCGTATTTTATCGACCATTTATCAATCTCATTATTATGAATAAAATAGCATTAATCACAGGAGTAACCTCAGGTATAGGCAAAGCCTCTGCCGATATTTTTGCAGAGAATAATTATAATCTTATCGTTACCGGACGTCGCCACGAACGACTTCGGGAGATAAAAAACGAGTTGGAGAAGCAATTCGGAATAGAGGTATTTGCTCTCTGCTTTGATGTCAGAAACAACGACGAGGTTATTGAGAATATCAATTCGTTGCCCGAGGAGTGGCGTAATATAGATGTCTTGATAAACAATGCGGGACTCGCCGTAGGATTAAATCATATACAAGACGGCGTTATCGACGACTGGGAGCGTATGATAGATACCAATATCAAAGGACTTTTGTATGTTACTCGTGCTGTGGCTCCGCTTATGGTAGCCCGAAACAGCGGGCATATAGTGAATATATGTTCGGTGGCGGGGAAGGAAGTGTACGAAAACGGTAACGTCTATTGTGCCACCAAACACGCTGTCGATGCACTTAGCAAAGCGATGCGTGTGGATATGTTGAAACATAATATTAAGGTTACCAACATTTGCCCGGGTGCGGTAGAGACGGAGTTTTCGATAGTACGTTTCAAAGGCGATACCGAACGTGCCGCCGGTACTTATCGGGGAATGGAGCCTCTGGTGGCAAAAGATGTGGCTCAATGTATATATTTTGCCGTATCTTTGCCCTACCGAATATGTATCAATGATATGTTGATAATGCCTACGGCTCAGGCTGATAGCCGTACTTTCAACAGAAAGATATAATATCGGGCATCATACAAAATTCAAGGAATATCAGAAGCTCCACTCACACAATCACAGTCAAGCAAAAACTCTGACAATCAACAAACTACTAAGGAGTATTTCTGCAACACCCCAATTTACACTATGAAATTTAGGGCAATATTTTTAGCAATAATTACAGTATTATATTTATGTGCCTGCCAACCGATTGAGGTTCATAAAAATGTTTTTAAATTTTGGTGGCAGGAGATGGATTGCAAATATCCTTTCTTTATACAAAAAAATATTGATTGGGATAGTATTTTCATAGCCTACAAAGAACAAACTCAAAATATTCAGTCGAACAAATTAGAGAATGTTTTTCAAGAAGTGATTGATTGTCTAAAAGACGGACATTGTTATATCAATACGGGGCAAAAGACCATTCGTTACGAGTTGCCTATTGATACTATCGACCGTTTTTCGTACTATGATATAACAAAATATACCACTATACCTCTCAAAAGAGAGTATAACAAAGACAGTACCCTATATGTAATCCAGCTTAAAAGCGATATAATATACATTCATTATGGTTCTTTTCATTTCCCAATCATAAGTACTAATGAAATTGGCAATATCATAAATCGGTTTTCATACTCGGAGGGTATAATTCTTGACATTAGAAACAACATCGGAGGGCAGGCTCAAAATATAGGCGAATTGTTATCACTGTTTTTTTCGGGGACAAAGACTATATGGTACAACAGACATAAGGTTGGCTGCGGTCATAACGATTTTACCGATTTTATCCCTCAGAATGCGTCAGGGCGAGGTATAATCGCCGAAAACATTCTTGTCGCAGTACTTACAAGCAGCAAAACGTACAGTGCAGCAAACTATTTTGCGGGAGTAGCAAAATACTTCCCGAATTTTGCACTAATCGGAACAAAAACAGGCGGCGGAGGCAGCTGGACAACCACTTCCGTTTTACCCAACGGTTGGGCATTTACATATCCTGTCGCACAAGCTTATGATATGGAATACAATAGTTTGGAATCGGGAGTTGAACCCAACATAAAGGTAACGGCAACCCCCGAATGGTATGCCAATCATTATGATATAGTTTTAGAAACCGCTTATAATTATTTGATTAACAAATGAAACAGATATTATTTATATTGGTTCATCTTTTATATTTGTCGGGGTATTCGCAAACGGCAGACGTGAAAGGCAAATTTTTTAGCGGTATCAACATCGGTTATGTGCAGATATACAACAATATGTTGTTACCTTACGAATTTTCGGGTACAAACTACGGAATAAATCTTGAACGACAAATATTCTACAATCATCAATGGCTCTTTCTATCAAGGTTTTCCATAGGTTATGCCTCGTCATTTGTCAAAGATATGGCTATCGACATTCCTATATTTAACACCAATCGACATAACCTAAAAACCAAACTTCAATATAATCTATTGCGACAATTGGGCTTTTTGTCCGAACCAAAATTCAGAGTTTTTGCCGGAGCAGGCATTGATATTCAACCCGAAATAGAGCTGTTTTTACATCGGGATATTCAGAAATATTTCCTCAGAACCGACTTGGGACTAAACTATTCGTTATTTGCGGAATACGATTGGGGTAGCATTAAAATATCCGACAGTTTTACGATGCCTGTTGTAATAGGCTCATTCTATCCACATTACAATACCATTCCTTTCTATTCGGTAGGTAAGACACATAACTACTTTCTCTTTGCCACTATCAATAAGATAATTCGGCTTAATAATAAATTAAATGTAGAGATACCTGTAAACATATCGAAAAAACTCTTACAACCGTCAGATTATCTTATATTGTCGATTATGAATATTCATCTATAAGAGACAATAAAATACGAATAATCGGACATCAGGGATTGATTGGGTTTGTTTTCAATATATGTAATTAAACAATATTATCGTTTAATCAAACGGGGTAAAGCTATTTTTTACAAAAATATTACCATATTTACAAAACAATTGCAGAAATAACACGCTCAAAATCTTAAACCTAAAAACAATTATTATTGTTCGAGATATTATCAATCGTACCAAAGCTCCAATCTTGTTTTCTTCTCTCTTAGGTTGGGGCTATCCGCCCCAAACCCCGACTAACTTTTTTTCTTTATAAGAATAAAAAGTTAGCACTTTTGCGATTGAGCGAGGGCAGAGCCGAACTTGTTCGAGCTATGCCGAGCGTGAGCAAAACGACGAAGCAAAAAAAGAATTGCGGCACGCTTTCGGCTCGACCCACTATGTGCTTGCTCGCTAAACGAAAGAACTCGCTTCG
>JBGXXV010000093.1:0-2609 GCA_041814825.1 Bacteroidota bacterium
AAGACGAACTATCATTCTAAATTTCTCCTCTGAAATCTTGCCCCGAAAAAAGTATTTATTACTCATTGTCCTACAATTAATTATGCAAAGATAATCTTTACTTAACTAATCTTGAACCATAAAAAAAAGCACCTATCATCAATAAAAGACAATAAGTGTTTTTTCGTTAATTTGTACGATTCGACGTTAATAACGAACGGTTTTTTTCTAATGAACGAAACAATCTTCGCAGTGTGAGTTATCGTTACGTAATCGGCGTTCTATCATATCAGTGAGGCGTTCTCTAAGCACATCGATACTTATCTCATCGACCACATCTTGAACAAAAGCCGAAAGCAACATCAATCGGGCTGACTTTTCGTCTATACCCCGCTGTTTCATATAAAACATAGCGTCCGTATCTAACTGCCCAGTAGTAGCTCCGTGTCCGCACTTTACATCATCTGCGTATATTTCAAGCTGTGGACGAGAGTTCATAACAGCTCCCTCGCTAAGACAAATACTTCTGTTTGTCTGTTTGCTAAGTGTTTTTTGAGCCTCTTTTTCGACTACTATTATACCGGAGAATATTCCGTGCGATTGGTCGTCAAGTATATATTTGAATAGCTCATTAGATGTGGAATTAGGTTTATTGTGACGTATAACAGTGTTGTTTTCCGCCTCTTGTGTGCCATCGGATATAAGCATTCCACCCAGAAAAAGCGATGCGTTTTCGCCGTCTATATCGACCTCTATTTGATTTCTACTTGTGGCATTTACAAGCAATAAGTTGTTGATTACCACGTTAGAAGAGTTTTTTTGACTAACAAACATTTGCATTATATTGTTTGTCTTGCGATTGGTATTTTCAAGCGAATAATATTCAAATTTTGCATTGTCTTCAACAAAAATCTCCATTACCTTAGACGAAAAGAAATCGACATTATCGGCGGCATGGTCGCATACGAGCATTTTCAGCTCTGCTCCCTCCTCTATGACAACAAGATTGTGCATAAAGGCAATCATAGGAGATTGTGAACGCAACATATTAATCAGTTGAAGCGGTTGTTGGACAACGGTATTTTTGGTTACGTAGAGAAAATAACCGTCTTGTACAAAAGAAGTGTTGAAGTCGGTAAAGCTGTCTTTCGATTTTTCACAGAGAGCAAACATATATTTGTTTACCACCTCGGGATAGAGCTTTTCGGCTTCCGACATAGAGCAAAAAACAACTCCTTCGGGTAGTTTCAGTCTTTGATTTTCCGAAATATAAAATTTATCGTTAATCATAAAACTCAAAGTGGCATTGATAGATGGTATCTTGCATTCAAACAAATCGTTTTTATCTACCTTAAAATTCAACCGATTGATATTCAAACCATAATCTATATCCAAAGTTTGTACCAGTCGGCTATTGAGATAGGCTTCGTCTTTGCGTGTCGGAAAACCTTTGGCTTCAAATTCCGTAAAAGCCTCATCTCTGTATTTATTGAATATAGGTGTAGAATTTTCTTTTATTTTTTTTGAAAACTCTCGGTACAATTCAGTATAATTTTTCATAATGTTTATTATTGTTTTATCCAGTCATACCCTTTTTTTTCAAGCTCTAAGGCAAGCGATTTGTCGCCCGTTTTCACTATTTGCCCCTTATACAGAATATGGACATAATCGGGCACAATATAATCTAACAATCTCTGATAGTGAGTGATAACGATAGTGGCATTTTCCGAAGTCTTCAAAGCATTTACTCCGTTTGCTACCACTCTTAGGGCGTCTATATCGAGACCCGAATCGGTTTCGTCGAGTATGGCAAGTCTGGGATTGAGCATAGCCATTTGGAATATTTCGTTACGCTTCTTTTCGCCTCCCGAAAAACCCTCATTTACCGAACGTCCTGCCAATTTATTATCCAACTCCACCAAAGCTTGCTTTTCTCTCATAAGTTTGAGAAAATCGGACGGAGATATTGGGTCTAATCCATGGTAAGTTCTTTGAGAGTTGATAGATGCACGCATAAAATTGGTCATACTGACACCCGGTATCTCTACGGGATATTGAAAGGAGAGGAAAATTCCTTCGCAACCGCGCTCTTCGGGCGACAAATCGAGCAAGTTTTTACCCATAAACTCTATACTCCCCTCTGTAACTTCAAAAGCCGGATTACCGACCAAAACACTACTCAAAGTGCTTTTTCCCGAACCGTTAGGTCCCATTATAGCGTGAATTTCGCCTTTTTTTACCTCCAAATTGATACCTTTTAATATCTCTTTGCCATTAATGGAAGCGTGTAAATTATTTATTTTTAGCATTTTATTTGTTTAGTTTTTACGTTGTAACAGTTTAATTTTTCCACAAAGATACTCATTTTTTTTGTTTTATAAAGAGTACGAATCAACACACGAATCGCACGATAAAAATATATTTACCCAAACAGGTTATCGTTACAATCAACCAACTATTACACAACAGATTACATCGTATTGTCGTCATATTCAACTTTTTTTATTGTAAAATAGATCCAAGCTATTACTAAAAAGTAGTATTGCTGTCCGATAAAAAACCGACATCAATCTGTAATATCTTAATAAGCAAACCGATATATGCTTTTGTTGTGAAAGGGGCTTATCCTG